>DASPIV010000535.1:0-5079 GCA_035628955.1 Bordetella sp. | reverse complement strand
TATTCCGCCGGCCTGGCTGCATCCCCCCATGCGGCGCAACGATCCGACCCAGTTGCCGCGTATTGCACAGGTTCTGGCTGAATTGCGCGGTGCCGATGCCGGCGAGATTGCGCAAGCCACCACGGCTACCGCACGCCGCCTGCTGCCTCGCCTGGCCGCCTGAATACACGCTTTCGTCCCGCCTAATCCGTATTGCAGCCTGCGGTCGCAACGCATGGATATTTCTGTTCACCGGGCGCCTCGGTGACCCGGCCGCGGCCTACGCTGTGCGCTTTGGGAGACGAGCATCGTTGGGCGTTTGTTGTTGCTGGGCCTGGTGGCGGGGACGGCGGCCGTGCAACACATGGCGGCATTGCCACGGGCGGGATGGTTGTTGCCTTGGGCTGCGGCACTGGTGCCGTCCGCCCTGGTCGCGGGGTGGGGCAAGCGGCGGGGGCTGGCCCGGGGGTGGGCCGCTGCTTGGCTGGGCGTGGGCTTGGGGGTGGCATGGGCCATCTGGCAGGGCCAGGCCCGGTTGGACGATGCACTGGCGCCGGCCCACCACGACGTCGTCAGCCGCCTGGCCGTGCGTATTGTCGATTTGCCGCAGGGCGATGGCAGCCAGTGGCGCTTCATGGCTGAAACAGGCGCCGGCCGGCCCGCCGGCATTCCCGCCCGGATAGCGGTGTCCTGGCGCGCGCTGCCGGGCGCCCGCCTGCCCGAACTGCTGCCGGGCCAGGTGTGGCGCATGGCGCTGGTGGTGCGCCACCCGTATGCTTCGCGCAATCCACACGGATATGACGCCGAGGCCAGGCTGTTCGCGCTGGGCATACGGGCGACAGCCACGGTGCGCGGCATGCCCGTGCTGCTGCGGGACGAACCCTGGTCCAGAGCTGGGGTCATTCTTGAGCGCATCCGCCACCATGTGCGCAAAGGCATGCGGCTCGCCATGGGCGAGCGCCGCTATGCGCCGGTGCTGATCGCGCTGGCCATGGGTGACCAGGCCGGCGTGGCGCGCGAAGACTGGCAGATATTCAACCGCAGCGGCATCACGCACCTGGTGTCGATCAGCGGCATGCACGTGACACTGATCGCCGGCCTGGGCGGCGCACTGGCGGCGTTTGCCTGGCGGCGGGCGCGCTGGCGTGCCATCTGCCTGCCCGAGATGCTGCCGGCGCAGGTAGTGGGCGCGGCGGCCGCCCTGATCGTGGCGCTGCTGTATTGCCTGTTGGCGGGGTGGGGCGTACCGGCGCGCCGCACCTTCTTCATGCTGGCCGTGGTGGCACTGGCGGCGATGGCGCGCCTGTCGCTGTCGCCGTCGCGGATCCTGGCTCTGGCCGCGGCCGCCGTGGCGGTGTTCGACCCCTGGGCGGTGGTGGCGCCGGGCTTCTGGCTGTCGTTCGGCGCGGTGGCGATCCTGTTGCGCGTGGCCGCGCCGGCGGCGGCGTCCCATCCGTCGCGGCGGCCAGGGTGGCAAGCCCGCCTGGGCATGCTGCTGCGCGAGTTTGCCCGCGTGCAAATGGCTATTACGCTGGGGCTGGTACCGCTGCTGGCGTACTTGATGCACCAGGTATCGCTGGCATCGCCGTTGGTCAATGCGTTCGCCATCCCCATTGTCAGCTTCCTGGTCACGCCGCTGGCTTTACTGTGCGCCGCGTTCGCCGCGGTGCCCGGGCTGGGAGCCCTGGCCCAGGCCTGCGGCATCCTGGGCCATGCCATTTTTGAATGGACCATGGTCCCGGTGGTCTGGCTGGGCGCGTCGCGTTGGGCGGTCGCCGATGTGGCCGCCGCGCCATGGCCATGGGCGGTTCTGGCGCTCGGGGGCGTGGCCTGGGCCTTGCAAGCGCCCGGCTGGCCCGCGCGCACGGCAGGCTGGCTGCTGATGCTGCCCATGCTGTGCTGGCGGCCCGACCGGCCGGAACACGGGCACTGGGCGATCACGGCGCTGGATGTGGGGCAGGGTAGCGCCATCGTGATCGAAACCGCCACGCAGGCGTGGCTGTTCGATACCGGGCCGCGCCAAGGCGAGGGCCTGGATGCCGGCGCCCGTGTCGTGGTGCCATTCCTGCGTGCCCGTGGCCACAGGCAGTTGGACGGCCTGGTGGTCTCGCACGCCGATCTGGATCATGCCGGCGGATTGGCCAGCGTATTGGCTGCCGTACCGGCCGAACGGGCTTATGCTTCGTTCGATCTGGCTGGACTGCTGCGCAAACAGGCAGATCCGGCCAGCCAGGCGGCATTGCCCCGCCTGCCCGCGTCGGCATGGCGCTGCCAGGCCGGGCCAGCCTGGCAGGTGGACGGCGTGGCATTCCGGTTCCTGCATCCTGCCGCGGGGGCAAACGCAGGACGTGGGCAGGGCAATGCGCAGAGCTGTGTGTTGCTGTTAGAAGGCCGCTCGCATGCCGTGCTGCTGCCGGGCGACATCGGCGCGGCCCAGGAGCGTGGGCTGGCGCCGGGCCTGCCGTCCGTCGACGTGGTGCTGGCGCCGCACCACGGCTCGGCCACATCCTCCAGCGCGGCACTGGTGCAAGCCACGGCGGCGGCACATGTGATTGCGCAGGCGGGCCACCTGAATCGCTTCCGCCACCCATCGCCGCAGGTGCAGGAGCGCTGGCAGCGCGCCGGCGCCATTTTCTGGCGCACCGATCGGCACGGGGCCGTTACCGTCGCCTCGAGCCAGGCGGGGCTGGCCGTGACGGCCCGGGTCCATGCCGCGCGGCGCTATTGGCACCGCGCAGGCCCGTGAGCGGGGTGCTTTAAGATGTGGCTCTCGTTCGCACACCGCCCGGAGCCCTCAATGCTGGAACCCCGATTCGATTTCGTCACATGCGCCAGTCCGGCCGGCCTGCATCGCATGGCCTACACCGAATGGGGCGATCGCGACAACGACAGGGTGCTGCTGTGTGTGCACGGCCTGACGCGCACCGGGCGCGATTTCGACGAGCTGGCACGACGCCTGGCGGGCGATTTCCGAGTGGTCTGCCCCGATGTGGTGGGCCGTGGCCGATCCGATTGGCTGTCCGCCCCGGCCTTCTATACCGTGCCGCAGTACGTATCGGACATGGTGACGCTTATTGCCCGCCTGCGGCCGGCCTCGCTGGCCTGGGTGGGTACGTCGATGGGCGGGTTGATCGGCCTGGCGCTGGCTGGCGCGGCCACCTATGCCCGCGCCTTGCGCGCCAGGCAGCCGCGTGCCGACGCATGGCCGGCCGACCAGGATATACGCCTGAGTCATCTGGTCCTCAATGACGTAGGTCCCCGGCTCGATCCGATGGCGCTGGGCCGCATCGGCCAGTATGTCGGCCAGCCAGCCGAATTCGCCTCGTTCGCGCAAGCCGTGGACGCGGTGCGCCAGGTGTCCGCCCCGTTCGGGCCGCACACCGATGCGCAATGGGAAACACTGACCCGCCATGTCTATGTCGAGCGCGACGGCAAATGGAAGAAGCACTACGACCTGGATCTGGCGCTACCGCTGGCGTCCCAGGCCGCCGATGCTTATTCAGCTGGCGAACAGATCCTGTGGCGTTCTTACGAGACCCTGGACTGCCCGGTGTTGATTTTGCGCGGCACCCAGTCCGATCTGCTTACCGAAGCCACGGCGGCGGAAATGCTGGCACGGAACCGGCGTGCCCGCCTGGTCGAGGTGCCGGGAGTAGGGCACGCGCCCACCCTGATGACCGACGCCCAGATAGGGCCGGTGGCCGATTTTCTGCTGGACCGCCCCGGGGCCTGAATACCGCGCTGCCCACCCAGCGCGGCAGCCGTACAATAGGGTCATGCAATCCGCTGCCCCGAACGTCGACCTGCATTGCCATTCCACCGTATCCGACGGCGTACTGCCGCCGGCCGAGGTGGCGCGGCGCGCGCACGCCAATGGCGTCGACGTCTGGGCACTGACCGATCACGACGAAGTCGGCGGGCTGGCGCAGGCCGATGCCGCGGCGCGCGAACTGGGCATGCGCTTCATCACCGGCACCGAGATATCGGTGACCTGGGCGGGCCAGACCGTCCACATCGTGGGCCTGGGCTTCGACGCCGCCAACGCCGCACTGGTGCAGGGCTTGCGCGACACGCGGGCCGGCCGGGCCGAGCGGGCGCGCCGCATGGGCCAGCGTCTGGCCGACATGGGCATGCCGGGCGCCTACGAAGGCGCGTTGCCGTTTGCCGGCAATCCCGAACTGGTCAGCCGCACCCATTTCGCACGCTATCTGGTGCAGGCGGGCTATTGCCCCGATGTACAAACCGTTTTCAACAAGTATCTCGGTGACGATTGTCCCGGCCATGTGCCCATGCAATGGGCCACGCTGGCTGATGCGGTGAGCTGGATCCGCAATGCCGGCGGGCGTGCCGTCATCGCTCATCCCGGGCGCTACAAATACTCGCCGCTGCAATTCAACGCGCTGTTCGATGAGTTCCTGCAGTGCGGCGGCGTGGGCATCGAAGTCACCACCGGCAGCCACACGGCCGACGAAGCCCGCCAGTACGCCGGCGTGGCGCGGCGTTTCGGCTTCCTGGCTTCGCGCGGGTCCGATTTCCACAGCCCGCACGAAAGCCGCGCCGACCTGGGCTCCTTGCCGCCGTTGCCCGACGACCTGAAGCCAGTCTGGCACGACTGGCTCTGAGATTGCCATGAACAAGGCTTTTGTCAAAGAGTCGGATCGCGACGACGACGATGACCTGCCTGAAGCGCAGGCATTGCCGGTCGGCACCCGCAACTACATGACCCCCGCCGGCTACGCTCGCCTGCGCGACGAACTGGCGCAGCTGATGAACGTCGAGCGCCCATCCGTGGTGCAGGTGGTGTCGTGGGCGGCATCGAACGGCGATCGCTCCGAGAATGGCGATTACCTGTACGGCAAGAAACGTCTGCGCGAAATCGACCGGCGCATGCGCTTCCTGACCAAGCGGTTGGATATCGCCGAGGTCGTCGACCCGGCGGTGCAGCCCAATCGCGACCAAGTGTTCTTCGGGGCCACGGTCACATACCTGGACAAGGCGGGCGACACCCACACCGTCACCATCGTGGGTGTCGACGAGGCCGAACCGCTGGCCGGCAAGATCAGCTGGATCTCGCCAGTGGCGCGCGCGCTGATCAAGGCG
>DASPIV010000534.1:0-8205 GCA_035628955.1 Bordetella sp. | reverse complement strand
GCTCGAAGATATATTGCATGGCCTGCGCGGCATCGGTCACGCTGGCGCCCTGCCCGTCCACGGCCCAGCCTTCGGGCAGGCGCTTGCCGTGGAAGTCGTACACCTTCACTTTATTGGCCGCCACCGTGGTGGTGGCCATGTCCAGCACGAACGGCTCGTTCTGCGCAGCCGGCGCGGCGAAAGCGATCGGGTTGGTACCCAGCACCGGCGCCGCACCATGCGTGGGTACCATGATCAGGGTGGTGGCGCTGCTGGTAACCAGCCCTACCACCCCACGTCGCACCGCGATGCGGGCATAAACGCCGGCCGCGCCGAAATGATGCGAGTTGCGCACCGCCACCGCGCCCACGCCATGTTCCAGGGCCTTGTCCACGGCCAGGTGCATGGCCTGCGCCGCCACCGGGTAACCCAGGCCACCCATGCCGTCGAGCAGCGCGCTCGACAGTGCGTCGCGCACCACGCGCGGACGCGCATCGATGCGCAGCGTACCGGCCCGCAGCTTGGCCTCATACGAAGGCAGCATGGAAATACCATGTGAATCGATGCCCAGCAAGTCGGTCTCGGCCATCAGGTCGGCCGTGATGGCGGCCAGATCGGCTGCCATGCCCCAGGCGGCCAAAACCTGCAGTATCTGTTCCCGTACCTGCCTGGCAGGCACTTTTGCCACTTGCACACCGCTGCTGCCCTGCACTGCTCGTCTCCTTCGGGCCTGGTGCCCGTTGTTATGTTTGCCCGGCCGGCCCGTTGCCGGCGCCGGCCTAGTCCCGTTCGCGGTCCACCAGGCGATGGCGGGCCTGCCCCAGGTGAAACTGCATGGCGACGCGGGCCCGTTCGCCATCCTGTTCGCGGATCGCCCCCAGAATGGCGGCGTGCTCGTCGGCCACGCGCTGCGCCCGCTGGCGCGAACCCGTGCGGGTCAGGCTGAGCGTCAGGCGCATGAAGCCGCTGATGGATTCGTGAATGGATTCCAGCACGCCCAGGTAGTAGTCGTTGCCCGTCGCCTGCGCGATGCTGGCATGGAACGCCAGGTCGGCTTCGGGCGATACGTGGCCGCGCTCGAGTTCGTCGACGAAAGCCGCATGCGCGTCGGCAATCCGGCGCAGCTCTTCATCGGTGCGGCGCAGGGCAGCCAACCGCGCGGCGTCGCCCTCCAGTGCCACGCGCACCTCTTGCGCGCGCAGATAGGCGCCGACATTCTGCACATCGCTGAAAGTCTTCAGGCGCGGCGCGGGCTGGTGGCTGACGAAGGTACCCAGGCCCTGATGCGCCGTGACCAGGCCATCGGCGCGCAAGCGCAGCAGGGCCTCGCGCACTACCGGCCGGGACACCCCGAAGCGCTCACAGATTTCGTGTTCCGAAGGCAGCTTGTCGCCCACATTCAGGCCGCCGCCGGCGATCTGTTCGAAGATCTGGCCGTACAACTGGTCAGCCAGCCGCACGCGCTGGCCACGCTCGAGCACCAATGTGCCGGCTTCTGCCGCCGCGGCGGCCGGAGCAACTGCGCCGGCCGTTTTCTTGCGTATCACCGAACTCCCCTTTCTGCGTTGCGCGATACCGGTGTGCATCGCACAAGCCGCTCGCCGATGTCTGGCCCCTTGCGGTCGCCAAACATCTATATACCACTGTCGGGCGGCGGTCGCTCAGCCGCCTGCCGCCCCTTGCGTGTTGACGTACAGGGCATAGATGGAATGCGACGATGCCATGAACAGGCGGTTGCGCTGGGCGCCGCCAAAGCAGAGATTGGCGCAGCGTTCGGGCAAATGGATATGGCCCAGGCGCTTGCCTTGCGGCGACACCACCATCACGCCATCCTTGCCTTCCCCCATGCCCCAGCCGCACCAGAGGTTGCCGTCGGCATCGCAGCGCATGCCGTCGATGGTGCCGCCCTGCGCGTCGAGGAACACGCGGCGATTGCCCAGCCGCACTCCGCCATCGGCCAGGTCGTAGACATGGATCAGCCGGTTGGGAGTGGCGCGCCCTTCCACCACATACAGCAGCGATCCGTCCGGCGAAAAGCACAGGCCGTTGGCACCCTTCAGGTCGGTGATCATGGCCTCGCCCTTGCCCGAGGTCGGGTCGATCCGATAGACGCTGTGCGGCAATTCGGCCGTGGCCTTGCGGCCTTCGTAGTTGCCCCCGATGCCGAACGGCGGATCCGAGAACCAGATCGACCCATCCGCGTGGCAGACCACATCGTTGGGAGAATTCAGCGGCTTGCCCTGGTAGCTGTCCATCAGCACCGTGACCGATCCGTCGTACTCGGTACGCGTGACACGGCGCGTCAGGTGTTCGCAGGTAACCAGCCGGCCCTGGCGATCGCGGGTATTGCCGTTGGCGTAGTTCGACGGCTTGCGGAATTCGCTCACCGCACCGGTTTCTTCTTCCCACTTCATGATGCGATTGCCGGGTATGTCGCTCCACAACAGGAAGCGGCCGTCGCCGAACCACACCGGCCCTTCGGCCCATCGCATGCCTGTCGCGATGCGTTCCACGCTGGCATTGAACAAGCGGTACGACTCGAAAGCCGGGTCCAGCAACTGTATGGCCGGATCCGGATAGGCCGGGGCCGGCTGCCAGGCAAAGGCCTGGCCCGGCAGCACCGCCACCGCGGCGGCGCCCGCGCCGGCCAGCAGCCGGCGGCGCAACGGATCGGCCGGCACCTCGTCGGCGGACAGAATTTCCTGGCGGGCGGACCGTGGCGGCCGCCTATCGGCATCGTGCATGCATGTCTCCGGTTTAGTGTCGTGCGGAAAACCTGGCGCAAGTGCGAGCGCACAATGTGCGCGGGAAAAACTAGGCCGTGGCGGGCTCCTGGTCCCATTCCAGCAGACTGCGCGCCACCGGAGCCACGCGCTGGCGTTCGGCCTCGGACAAGCCCGTCAACAGCGGCAACATCGGCCCCATATTGGCCACACCCGCCAGCGTGACGGCATCGTGCAACACCCGGATCGGGCTGATCTGGTCGCGGCAGTCTTCCAGGCCCAGGTAGCGTGTGCGCACCTGCTCGGCCTCGTCGAAACGGCCTTCATGCAGCAGGCGCAGCAGGCGCATCGAGCCGCGCGGCGCCACGCACACCGAGCCCGACGTGAAGCTCTTGAGTCCGAACTCGCGAAAGTGCGTGATGGCCGGACGCTCGCCGATGCCGCTGACCAGCCAGCGCGAATCCACCGCCTTCAGCAAGGACGACAGGTACGGGTCATCGCTGGGATCGTCGCGCACCACCGCATATTTCAAGGCCACGATGCGGCCTTCGTCCACCAGGCCGGCCAGCGTATCGGGCGCCAGGTAGCCGGACGATTTCAGGTACACCACTACCGGCTTGCCCAGCGCGTCGCTGAACCGCCGGATGCCGTCGGCCAGGCCGGCATCGGTATACGGGAACGACATGGGCAGCAGCATGGCGGTGGGAAACGCGCGCGTGCGCAGAATGGCCGCCTGGTCTATCAGCTTGCCGTAGTCCGGCCCCGCCGAGGGCAGCACCCAGGTGTCCTCGCCCGCCGTTTCGGCCAGGAAATCCACCAGGCGCGCGTATTCGCTGACGCCCACGTTATAGAAGTTGGCGTTGCCGCCATACATCACACTGCGCACGCCGCCTTGTTCCAGATGGCGCAAAAGCGCCTGATTGCCGGCCGTATCCAGCGACAGGTCGGCCTTGCGCGCCAGCGGCGGAACGGCAATAACGGAACGCTGCAGGTCGGCGGCGGTGACCGGGGTGGTTTTCATGGCGGTAACTCCTGGAAGCCTTGTTGTCGAAGTAGATGTCGAAAAAAGTATACTTGGTTGACAAGCAAAAGCTCAATACCTATATTTGTATTACAAGAGTTCGGCAACGCGAATTCCACCGCCGCAGGCCGTGTCGACGATCCGGCCGGGGCACGGATTAACCACCCGCAAGATGCGCCGCCAGGCGCACCCCGAGGAGACACCGCCATGCTTGTCAATTTCCCGTTCCGTACCCTGCTGGCCGGCGTGTGCGCGGCCACCGCCATGGCGACGGCCCCCACCCTGCAGGCGGCCGACGCCTATCCGGCACGCCAGGTCACCATCCTGGTGCCGTTCCCGCCAGGGGGCACTACCGATATCGCGGCGCGCGTGGTGGCCGCCGAACTCGGCAAGGCCTGGAAGCAGCCCGTGGTGGTCGAGAACCGCGCCGGCGCAGGCGGCAATGTGGGCACCGCCGAGGCGGCCCGTGCCGACGCGGACGGCTACACCCTGCTCATGGGCACTGTCAGCACCCATGCCATCAACCAGTCGGTGTATGCCAAGCTGCCCTACGACCCCGTAGCCGATTTCACGCCGGTAACGCTGGTGATCCCGGTGCCGAACATCCTGGAACTGAATCCCGCCTTTGCCGACAAGCACAATATCCGCTCGGTGGCCGACCTGATCGCTTACCTGAAAGCCAATCCCGGCAAGGTAAACATGGCGTCGACCGGCAATGGCACTTCCACCCATTTGTCCGGCGAGCTGTTCCAGGCCATGACCGGCACCCAGATGACCCACGTGCCATACAAGGGCAGCAGCCCGGCCCTGACCGACGTCATGAGCGGTTCGGCCGATCTCATCTTCGACAATCTGCCGTCCTCGATGGGCTTTCTGAAAGCCGGCAAACTGCGGCCGCTGGCTGTCACCAGTGCCGAGCGTTCGCCGGCCCTGCCCGATGTGCCCACCCTGGCCCAGGCCGGCGTGGCCGGCTACGACGCCTCGAGCTGGTTCGGCCTGCTGGCGCCGGATGGCACGCCCCCCGCAATCGTCGACCAAATACAGCGCGACGTGGCGAAAATCCTGCAAGACCGGACCGTGCGCGAGCGTTTCGCTGCGCTGGGCGCGGCCCCGTCCGGCATGACGCCCGCGCAATTCAAGCAGTTCATGGCCGCCGAAGCCTCCAAGTGGGCCAAGGTGGTCGAACAGTCAGGCGCGCGGGTCGACTGACCCGCGGCCGCTTTCCCAAGCCGCCGGCGCGCGTGGCCGGCGGCCCATCCAACAACACGCGCACCAGGAGACATTGTGAACAAACTGATCAGCGCTATTGCGACCGCCAGCCTGGCCTTGCTGGGCGGCACCGCCGCTCACGCGGCCTCGTTTCCCGACAAGCCGGTCACCATCATCGTGCCTTTCGTACCCGGCGGCTCATCCGACATCACCGCGCGTTCGGTCATGCCGGGCATGCAGAAGCTGCTGGGCCAAAGCTTCGTGGCCGAGAACAAGCCGGGCGCCAACAGCGCCATAGGCGCCCAGGCGCTGGCCCGCTCTCCGGCCGACGGCTACACCATGATGGTGGGCTCGATCGGTACTTTCGCCATCAACGAGGCGCTGTACAAAGAACTGGCCTACAACCCCAGCAAAGACTTCGCGTACCTGACGCAGGCGGTACGCAACCCCAACATCCTGGTGGCGCCCCCTTCGTTCCCGCCCAACACCGTTGCCGAACTGGTGGAATACGCCAAGAAGCATCCGGGCGAAGTCTCGTACGCCTCGTCCGGCACGGGCTCGTCGGACCACCTGTCGGCCATCCTGTTCCGCCAGCGCACCAACACCACCGGCGTCGATGTGCCCTATCGTGGCGGCGCGGCGGCCATCGCCGACCTGCTGGGCGCCCAGGTCAATGTCTCGTTCCAGAATCTGGGCGCAGTACAGAAACATGTGCTGGCGGGCAAACTGAAGGCGCTGGCCATCACGGGCGACACGCGCGCGGCCGAATTGCCCAATGTGCCGACCCTGGCCGAAGCCGGCATCAAAGACATGGTGGTGTATTCCTGGCAAGGCTTCGCGGTGCCCAAGAACACGCCGGCTCCGGTCGTGAAGACGCTGTCCGATGCACTGCGCAAGACGCTGCGCGAGCCGGACGTCACCAAGACCTTGCAAGGGCTGGGCTTCGAAGTCGTGGCCAATTCGCCGGAAGAATTCGCCAAATTCCAGCAGGCTGAAGTCCAGCGCTGGAAGCAGGTGATCAAAGAAGGCGGTATCCAGCTGCAATAAGCCCGTTGCCATGGGCGGCACGCCGGCGCGGGCCGGCGTGGTAGCCGCCCACACCCTGAATCAAGTAGCATTTGCGTTCCCTCCACGATCCGCACGAACGACATGACCACCAAGCAACGCATTCTCCAGGTCGGCTCTCTGTCCGGCTCTCCTTCAGCGAACCAGCGGCTGGCCGACGGCTACGATGTCTTCGAGCTCTGGAAACATGGCGACCGCAAGGCCGCGCTGGCCGAACACGGCAAGGGCATTACCGCCCTGGTCACCTCGGCGTCCATAGGCGCCGATGCCGAACTGATCGCCGCCCTGCCCGACCTGAAGGCCATTTGCAGCTGGGGCGTGGGCTACGAAACCATCGACGTGCAGGCCGCCCGCCAGCGCGGCGTGGTGGTCAGCAATACGCCGGACGTGCTGACCGATTGCGTGGCCGACCTGGCCTGGGGCCTGATGATCGCGGGCGCCCGCCGCATGACGCTGGGCGACCGCTACGTGCGCGCCGGCCGTTGGGGCCAGGTGCATGGCAGCATTCCGCTGGGCGTGCGCGTCAGCGGCAAGAAGCTGGGCATCATCGGGCTGGGACGCATCGGCCAGGCCATCGCACGGCGCGGCGACGGCTTCGACATGGAGATCCGCTATCACAACCGGCGCGCCCGCAGCGACGTGCCGTACGGCTATGAGGCATCGCTGGTCGAACTGGCCCGCTGGGCCGATTTCCTGGTGGTGGCCACGGTGGGAGGCCCCGAGACCCGGCACCTGGTCGGCCGCGAGGCCATCGAGGCGCTGGGCCCCAAGGGCATCATCGTCAATATCGCGCGCGGCCCCGTCATCGACGAGCAGGCCCTGACTACGGCGCTGGAAAGCGGCAAGCTGGGGTGCGCCGCGCTGGACGTGTTCGAGCACGAACCCAACGTGCCCGATGCCCTGAAGGCCAGCGACAACTCGGTACTGTTGCCGCACATAGGCAGCGCCACCTACGAAACCCGCCTGGCCATGGAAGACCTGATGCTGGAGAACCTGCAGTCGTACTTCCGGTCCGGCACGCTGGTCACCCCGGTGGGCTGAACCGGCGCGCGGGCCCGCAAAGCCACCGCCCCAAACAAACAAGCCGCGTGTATCGCGGCTTGTTTGTTGTGCGGTTCAGACTTCGCGCTCTTCGGTCTTGAGCTTGTTGTCGCGGGCGAAGTCGACCACGAACTTGTACGCCAGGGGTTCGAGGTCGCGCAGGCGCTGGTCAACCACAACGCCGCGCACGCCGTCGACCATGACGGGCAGGACATACGGAGAATATGTCAGGTGACTGCCGGTCGAGCCAGGCGGGCGGAACTGGGCCATGACGCCTGCCAGGCGTTCGGCCCAGTCGCTGGGACGAAACCGGGCGCCACTCTCGGTGACACCGTGGATAACGAATTGTTTGACGCGAGTAGCCATGAATTTTTCACCACGGGCTGCGTATGCAGGGTCCAGACTGGCCATGCACCAAAGATGCGGCCCGCGCCGCGAATTGTATATGATTGGTCTTTTGGCTACGCCGTTCCGATCATGACACCTCCCACGCACCAGACCGGCCCCTTGCGGCATTTCCTGCAGTTCCGGGACTTCTCTCCCGCTGAGATCGCCTATGTGCTCGAACGTGCTCGCTTGATCAAAGATAAGTTCAAGCGTTACGAGCCCCATATGCCGCTGCATGACCGCACCCTGGCCATGGTGTTCGAGAAAGCCAGTACCCGCACCCGGGTCTCGTTCGAGGCCGGCATGTACCAGATGGGCGGTTCGGTCATCAACCTGACCTCGAACGATTCGCAACTGGGCCGCGCCGAGCCCATCGAAGACACCGCGCGCGTCATTTCGCGCATGGTCGACATCGTCATGATCCGCACCTTCGAGCAGACCCGCATCGAGCGCTTTGCCTCGCATTCGCGCGTACCGGTCATCAACGGCCTTACCAACGAATACCACCCGTGCCAGATCCTGGCCGACATCTTCACCTACATCGAGCATCGCGGCCCCATCGCCGGCAAGACGGTGGCCTGGATCGGTGATGCCAACAACATGTCGTACACCTGGCTGCAGGCCGCCGAAATGCTGGGCTTCGCCCTGCATGTGTCCACTCCGCCCGGTTATGAACTCGATCCGGTCCGCGTGGGCAGCCCGCAGGCCGGTGTGCTGCACCAATTCGCCGACCCCATCGAAGCCTGCCGCGGTGCCCACCTGGTCACCACCGACGTCTGG
>DASPIV010000533.1:0-2121 GCA_035628955.1 Bordetella sp. | reverse complement strand
CCGCCACGGCAGTGCCACATTGATATTGGAACGTGAATGAAACCAGAACTGCCAACACCCACCGTTCCCGCCCATGGCGATGGCCTGGTGCAGGAATTTCTCGACGCGGCGGCGCAGGGGCGGCTCTTGATGCGCTGGTGCTGCCAGTGCGAGCGCGCGCACTGGTATCCCCGCTCGATCTGTCCTTTGTGCTTCAGCGACCGCACGCAATGGCGCGGGTCGGCCGGAACCGGCACGATCTACACCTATAGCATCATGCGCCGCGCCAATCCCCCTTACGCGATAGCCTACGTGCGGCTCGATGAGAACGTCACCATGATGACCAACATCGTGGCGCCCGACCTGGACACCATTCGTATCGGCCAGCGTGTCAGCGCCGTGTTCAACGGGCCGGAGGTGGCTGGTGGGTTGCCCGTGTTCGAGCCCGTTCCGGCACCTGCCTAGGCGCCGCCCGCCCCCGCATTCACGCAGGCGCGCTGGCACCTGCCGCCGCGAATACGCTGTTGGCGCGCAACACGACGCGTTCGCGCACGAGCAATTCGCACTCGGCAAAACAGAGTCTGCGCCCGGCGCGGCTGACGCGCACATGCGCCTCGACCCAGTCGCCCACATGCACGGGGGCCAGGAAGTTGGTGCCCAAGCTGACCGTTACCAATGCCTGTTGAGGCGGATAGTGCTGCTGCAGATTGGCATTCAACGCCCCATCGGCCAGCGTTACCAGCATGCCACCGTGGGCCGCGCCGCGCATATTGGTATGGCGCGCATGGATACGGATCGCAAGCACGATCGGTCCGCTGGCCTCCTGGCGCATATAGGCCGGCCCCAGTGTTTGAAAGAATGGCCCGCCGCGCTCGATGGCCGCGAAGCCTTCGGGCAAAGTGTCGCCCAGTTGGGCGGCAGGTTCAGCGCAAGGCAAGGTATCCATGAGTCAGCCTCTTGAAGCATAGCGACGCCCGGGCACGGCGCAAGGTCGCGCGCCATTCCATATAGTCGTGCTGCGTGTCGATATCGCGCGCCAAGTTGACGATGTGTGCCGTATGTACGGGCAAGCCCTGTCGGCACGCCGACGCCGCATGCCGCCGGCAACTGTCGGCGCCGTAGGCGAAAGCCAGCGTTGCATGGCCGGGCAAGTAAAGGGCATTGGTGCCGGTGCCGGTGCTATTGGCCGCCACGACCACCCGCGGCGCCTGCGGGCCATGCCAGCTCAGATCGCACAGCTCAACCAGATCGGCAGTGGTCGCCATGGGCAAGTCGGACGACACGATCATCACATCGCGGGGGCCATGACGCCGCAGCTGCGCAACGGCGTACGCCACCGCGGCGTTCAGGCCGGCCTCCCGGTCGTCGCTGGCCGCCTCTTCATGTAGAGGCTGGCGCAACCACAAAGCGCCGCGGCGCCGCGCAAGTTGAAGCGCCTCGGGGCATGCGCTCACCACGCAAGTGCGACCGGATCCCGGCCAATGGCGTGTGATCGCCAACATGTGCAGCAAGAACTGCCGGCCCAAGCGATGGCGCTGCACCGCATTCAGGCAGCCGCTCAGCCGGCGCTTGCCGTCCGGCAGCGACCGCACCGGAATGATTACGCACGGATCGACCCCGCCATGTGTCATCGGAACAGGTCCTTTTCCGGCGGCCGGATCAGATCGCGGGCACGACCGCGCTCACCCACATGCCGCAGGCCGCGCACCAGCACCACAGGCGCCCCTTCGTCTGCCTGCCCCATCAGCAGCGAAGCGGCGGCGGCAATCTCGTCGGCCGCACCCACCTCCGTAATCAGCAAGGGCCGGCCGAACAGATCGGGATCGCCGCGCCTGTCATGCAGCGCCAATAGACCGGCGGCGCCGATTGCCACACCAACCGTGCCGTTACGCCATGCTCGTCCATGGCTGTCGTTGATGACGACGCCGATGCGGCCCGCAGCTGTACGCGCCAGGTCCTGGCGCAGCACTTCGCAACTGCCATCGGGATCTTTAGGCAAGAGCAGCGCGGTACCGCCATCGTCGTCCTGCTCGACGTTGGACATGTCGATGCCCGCGTTGGCCATGACGAATCCCAGCCTGTGTTCCACAATCAGTACGTCGCGCCGGTAGCGCAATACCTTGGTCGACTCGCGCAAGACCA
>DASPIV010000532.1:0-7582 GCA_035628955.1 Bordetella sp. | reverse complement strand
CCCGCACGCGCGCGCAACTATCGTCGAGTTCGACCCGTGTGCGTGCCGCCATCACCACGTTGACACCTTCACGCGCCAGGGCCAGCGCGCAGGCATGCCCCAGGCCCTTGCTGGCGCCGCACACGACGGCCCAGCGTCCCGCAATACCCAGATCCATGTGTGTTTCCTTGTCAGTGCGCGGCGCTGGCCGGGGTGGCCTGGCGCCGCAGTTGATCCAGGGTGGCGGCCGGCGTAATGGCTTGCGGGTCGACCTGGATCTCGATCAGCGTGGCACGCCGCTCGCGCAGCGCGGCATCGAACGCCGGTGCGAATTGCGCGGTATCGGTCACCGTGACGCCATGCAGCCCGAACGACTGCGCATAGTGGGCGAAATCGGGGTTGGTGAGTTCGGTGCCGATAACACGTGCCGGATAGGTTTTTTCCTGGTGCATGCGGATGGTGCCGTACATGCCGTTGTTGACGACGATGAAGATGATGGGCAGGGCGTAGCGCGCCACGGTGGCCAGTTCTTGCCCGCTCATCAGGAAGCAACCGTCGCCGGCAAAGCAGACCACCTGTCGTTCAGGATGCACGATTTGCGCGGCAATCGCCGCCGGCACGCCGTAGCCCATGGCGCCGCAGGTCGGCGCGAGCTGGGTGCCGCGGCGGCGATAAGCGAAGTACCGATGCACCCAGATGGCGTAATTGCCCGCGCCATTGGTGATGATGGCCTCGTCGGCCACCTGTGTGCGCACGTGGTGCACGATGTGGCCCATATTGACCGGGCCGGGTACCTCGGTAACCGCTTGCCACTGCTGGTAGTCGGACCGCGCCTGGCTGCACCATGCTGCCCGGACGGCATGGGCAGCAGGGGCCGCGGCGGGCAGGCGGGCGGCGGCTGCCGCGAACTCGGCCGGGCCGGCGTTGATGGCCAGTGCCGGCCGATATACCCGGCCCAGCTCCTCGGCGCCCGCCAGCACGTGCACCATGGGCTTGCCCGGGTCGGGGTTGGCGATCAGCGCGAACCCCTGGGTGGACGCTTCGCCCAGGCGCGTGCCCACTACCAACAGGAAATCGCTGTCGCGCACCCGTTGCGCCAGTGCCGGATTGGGTGCCAGGCTCAGGTCGCCCGCGTAGCAGGGGTGATGATTATCGATGATGTCCTGGCGGCGGAACGAGCATGCCACCGGCAGGCCATGCGCCTGCGCGAACTGCGTGATGTCGTGCGCCGCCTGGTCGGTCCAGCCGCTGCCGCCCACAATCATCATGGGCCGTTCGGCGTGTGCCAGCAGGCTTGCCAGCCGCTGCATCTGGCTGGCATCGGGGGCGGCCTGCACGGCTTGCCACGGCGGCGAATCAGCGGCCTGCACCACATCGGTCAGCATGTCTTCCGGCAGCGACACGACTACCGGGCCTGGCCGCCCGGCCACCGCAAGCTGGAAGGCATAGCCGACCAGTTCCGGCACGCGCCTGGCATCTTCGATCTGGATCACCCCCTTGGCCAGGCTGCCGAACATCTGCCGGTAATCCACTTCCTGGAAGGTCTCGCGCTGTGCGGCATCGCGCCCGACCTGGCCCACGAACATGATCATGGGCGTGGAATCCTGCCGGGCGGTATGCACGCCGGTGCTGCCGTGCGTGGCGCCAGGGCCGCGCGTGACAAAGCAGATGCCTGGGCGCCCGGTGAGCTTGCCGTACGCTTCCGCCATGTTGGCGGCGGCCGCTTCGTGCCGGCAGGTAATTACCCGCATGCTGTCGCGATGTTCGTACAGGCCGTCGAGCACGGCCAGGTAGCTTTCGCCGGGCACGCAGAAAACTGTGTCGGCGCCATTGATCGCCAGTGCGTCGGCAAGCAACTGGCCGCCGGCACGCGGCGCGGGGTTCAAGGTCATGGAGGTGTCTCCGATTTTTTTATGGCGGCGCGGCGCCGTCCGATCAGGCAGAATATTGCGCGCAGGCCAACTATTCCAATATTATTTTTGGAAAAAGTGATACGTTCCTGATATCAGGGGGCCGAGGAAACCATGGACTTCAAGCACTTCCAGCAGTTCCTGACGTTGGCCGAAACGCTGAATTTCCGCCGCGCCGCCGAAAAGCTGCACATGGCCCAGCCACCGCTGTCGGTGTCGATCCGCAAACTCGAAGCCGAAGTGGGCGTGACGCTATTCACGCGTGGCAAGGACGGCGTCAAGCTCACTGAAAGCGGCGAAGCCGCGCTGGCGGAAGCACGGCGCGCATTGTTCCATGCGGCGCAGTTCCGCCAGGCCGCGCGCGCGGCCTCGACCGGCGACCTGGGTACCCTGCGCATCGGCTTCGTGGGTTCGGCCACGCATGAAGTGCTGCCACGCCTGCTGCCGCGTTTTCGTGCGCTGTATCCGGGCGTGGAGCTCGAACTGCGCGAGGCGATCTCGATCCGCATCATGCAAAGCATCGAAGAAGAGGCCATCGATATCGGCGTGGTGCGCGTGCCAGTGGCAATAGGCTCGAATACCCGCCTGGCCACTTTGTTTACCGAGACCTTCGTGCTGGCCGTACCCAAGAGCAACCCATGGGCGCAACGCGCCACGGTCAGACTGAAAGACCTGTCCGATGAAGGGTTCATCCTGTATTCGGGCGTGGACGCCCCCGGGTTGCGCACCGCCGCCATCCATGCCTGCCAACTGCGCGGCTTCATGCCCCGCGTAACGCAAGAGGCAATCCAGGTGCAAACCGTACTGAGCCTGGTCGAGGCGGGTTTTGGCCTGGCCCTGGTGCCGTCCGTATCGCGCCGCTTCAATAGCCGCCACGTGGTCTACAAGCAACTCACGGACTTTCCCGCCAGCGCCTCGATCGGCATTTCGCTGGCCTGGAAGCCTTCCGCCGAAAGCGCCGCCGTGCGAAATTTCCTGGACGTGGCCACGCAGGTTTTCAAGCCTTAGTTGTTCTTGCTGGGTATTGCCAGGGAAGGGGATATTGCCTGACACCGCTGTGGATAGACGGTCTCACCACATTCAGTGTCTGACACCCTGCGGGAGTCAGACACCTGGCAAAGCTGGCAGATACCTCGCAGCCCGCGCGTATGGCGCGGGCGCGGGTGCGCGCGCTTTAGCGTCCCGCCGCCAGCGCGGTGACGCCGCCCGCCACGCCCATGTCGGTCTTGGGAACGTCGGTGATGATGACACGGACGTCCTGGCCCGAGATCCCGATGCTTTCTTGCACGGCCTGGTTCAGGGCGGCGATCAGCGCGGCTTTCTTGTCTGCGGTGCGGCCTTCGATCAGGCGCACCAGCACCAATGCCATGGCCTTGCCGATCTCGCCGGCCACGATGACGTGTTCGGGCGCGGCTTCGTCGAGCACGATGCGCACCGACGGCAGGGGTGCCGCGATGCTGTCGACCACCGCCTGCGAGCAATTTTTCAGCAAGCTGGTTTTCTGGGCGGCGCTGTGGCCTTGCATGATCTGCACGTTCAGTATGGGCATGACGATTCCTGGAAAGAATGGCGAGCCGGCGGCCCGCCCTGGTCTGCGGCTGCGGGCATCATAGCAACCCGCCGCTATTGGGGCTGGATACCCGCGGCATTGGCCACTTGCTGCCAGCGTTGCTTTTCCTGGCTGATGTACTGGCCAAATGCTTCGGGCGTGGAGGGGGCGGGCTCGACCCCCTGGCGCGCGAACTGGGCCTTGATCTCGTCGGTGCCCAATGCGCGTGTAATGGCCTGGTTCAGCTTGGCCACCACAGGCTGCGGCGTGCCGGCCGGCGCCACAATGCCTTGCCATGAGCTGGCGTTGAAGTCCGGCAGCACGGTTTCCGACACGGTGGGCAGCTCGGGCGCTATGGCCGAGCGCGTGCGGGTGGTCAGCGCCAACGCCTTGACCTTGCCCGCCTTGACCTGGCCGTACAGGGTTGAAAATGGGTCGAACATGACATTGATCTGGCCGCCCAGCAGCGCTTCGATGGCCGGCGCGCTGCCCTTGTAGGGCACGTGCGTCATCTTGATGCCGAGGGCGGCGCTGAAGGCCTCGGTGACCAGTTGGTAGGACGCGCCCGACGTGCCGTAGAACAGTTCGCCGGGCTTGGACTTGGCCAGGGCTACCAGTTGTTCCATGCTGGCGGCCGGCGTGTTAGGGCTGACGGCCACGATCAGCGGCTGGATAGCCACCATCGACACGGGAGTGAAGCTGCGCACCGGGTCATAGCTCATGTCCTTGATCATGGCGGAATTGATGGCCAGCGTGGAAATGTTGCCCATCAGCAAGGTGTAGCCGTCCGCCTCGGCGCGCGCGACCATGTTGGCGCCGATGATGCCGCTGGCACCGGCGCGGTTCTCTACTACCACGGGCTGGCCCAGGTCGGCCGACAAGCGCGTGGCCACCGCCCGTGCCATCAGATCGGTGATGCCGCCCGGGGCAAAGGGCGCCACCAGCCGGATCGGACGCGACGGGTAGTCGTCGGCGTGTACCGGCGCGCCGGCCATGGCCAGCGCCAGGCCGGCTGCCACCAAATGAATTCTTATTTTCATGGTTGTCTCCGTTGGGCTGTTCAGACGCGATAACGCGCAATCATCTCGGGATCGGGGTCGCAACCCAGGCCGGGGCCTTGCGGGATGGCGACTTCGCCGTCCGGGCCAGGCAGGCCCGCCGCGCCGAACAGGCCCGACTCGAGCTGCACGCCGAATATCTCGATACCGCCGATGTGCGGATACACCGCCGCCATTTGCAGCGTGGCCAGCAGCCCGGGGCCGAAGTAGGGCGAATGCGGTGCCACCGCGCGGCCATGGGTGCGGGCCAGCTCGGCCACGGCGCGGAATTCGGTGATGCCGCCCACCTTGGTGATGCTGGGCTGGAAATATTCCAGGGCGCCGGACTCGGCCAGTGGCTGGAAGGCCCAGGCATTGCCGACATTCTCGCCGGCCGCAAGCGGAATCCGCGCTTCGCGGTGCAGGCGCGCCAGGCCCGCCACGTCTTCGGGCGGCCAGACCGGCTCTTCCAGCCACTTGAGCCCGTACGGCTCGAGCCGGTGTGCCATGCGCAGGGCTTCGTCGGCCGGCCACGCGCAATTGACGTCCAGCATCAGTTCGACGTCTGTGCCCAGTGCCTGGCGCGCCGCCGCTACCGCGGGCACCGTGATCTCGTGCAGCTTCAGCCTGCGAAAGCCGCGTTCCAGCGCGCGTTCGCACGCAGTGGCCACGATGGCCGGCTCGTGCAGGCGCATCAGGCTGGTGTAGGCCGTTACCGATAGGCGCGATCCGGCGCCCAGCAGGCGGCAGACCGGCATGCCGGCGCGTTTGCCCGCCAAGTCCCACAAGGCGATATCCAGCCCCGACAGCGCATACATCACCGGGCCGTTGCGGCCGAAGATGTGCAGCGGCCGCTTCAAGTCTTCCATCAGTTGCACGATATCGCCGGCCTCGCGGCCGATGGCCAGCGGGCTGACGATTTTCTGCAGCGCCGCCAGGGTGGCGGGAATGGCGTTATAGCCGAAGGCTTCGCCCCAGCCCACCAGGCCGTCATCGGTGCAGACCTTGACCAGCAGGTAATCGAGTTTCGACCACACCGTGCCGCCGAAGCCGGTGGGGGGACCGTCGTGGCGATACGGAATAGAGACGACGATGGGCTCGATGGCGGTGATTTTCATGTTGCGGCTCCGGGATGGGACGGCGGCGTGGCCCGGCCGCCCAGGTAGATGCGCTGGATCAGTTCGCCGGCCTGTACTTCGGCGGGCGTGCCCGCGCCGCCGATATGGCCCGTCTCGACCAGGTAGCAGTAGTCGGCGAAGCGCAAGGCTTCCTTGACCAGTTGCTCGACCAGCAGCACGGCCATGCCATTGCGCGTCAGGTCTTTGGCGACAGTCAGGATGCGATCCACGACCATCGGTGCCAGGCCGCCGGACGGTTCGTCCAGAATCAGCAGCGCGGGGTCGGCGATCACGCCCTGAGCTACGGCCAGGATCTGCTGCTGCCCGCCGCTCAGGCGCGAGGCCGGCTGCAGGCGCTTCTCGGCCAGCTCGGGAAACAGGTCGTAGATGCGCGGCAGGCGCGCGCGGTCGCCGTGCCGGTGCGTGGCGTAGGTGCCCAGCAGCAGGTTGTCTTCCACTGTCAGGCCGGTAAAGACGCGATGGCCTTCCAGTACGACGTTGATGCCGGCCCGTACCGTGGTGCGGGCATCGGCGGCCGTGATGTCGCGGCCCTTGAACGACACGCGGCCGGCGCGCTTCGGAATCAGGCCGGCCAGCGCGTGCAGCATCGAAGTCTTGCCGGCGCCGTTGCGGCCCAGCATGACCACGAATTCGCCCTGGTGCACGCGCAGGTCCACGCCGTGCACGACCTGCGCCTTGCCATAGGCCACTTGCAGGCCCGACACTTCCAGCAGCACGGGGGCCGCGGCATGCGCGCGTTGATGGTTCTGCATGGTCAGGCTCCCAGGTAGACGCGGATGACTTCGGCGTTGTCGCGAACCTCGGCCGGCGTGCCCTGGGCGATCATGCGGCCCAGGTTCAGCGTGGTGACGCGGTCGCACAGCCGGAACACGAAGTCGGTATGGTGTTCCACGATCAGCACGCCCAGGCCGGCTTGGCGCAACGTGACCACAATCTGGGCCAGTTGTTCGATTTCATGCTCGGTCAGCCCGCCGGCCGGCTCGTCCAGCAAGATATGGCGCGGCCGCATGGCCAGCGCTCGCGCGATCTCCAGAAAGCGCTGTTCTGCATGGTCGAGCATGTTGGCCGGCCTGTCGGCCACGCGCTCCAGCCCGACGCCGCACAGCATTTCGTAGGCCAGGTCGCGCGCCTCGCGTTCGCGCCGGCGCATGGCGGGCAGCGACAGCGCGGTGCGGATGAAACCCGCATTACTGTGTTTCCAACCGCCCAGCATGACGTTCTGCCAGGCGCTCAGGCTGCCCAGCAGGCGCGGTTTCTGGAAGGTGCGCGCAATGCCGCGCAACGCGCGCCGCTGTACCGAAGCCTGGGTGATGGGTGCGTCGTCGAGCAGCAGCGTGCCGCCATCGATGGGGTAGTAGCCGGACAGCAAGTTCAGCAAGGTGGTCTTGCCGCTGCCGTTGGGGCCGATAAGGCCATGGATCTCTCCTTCGGCCAGTGTCAGGGTCACGCCGTCGACCGCGGTGATGCCGCCGAATCGCTTGGTAACGCCGTTGGCGCAGAGCAGGCTCATGATGGACGTCCTTCGCGTATGGCGGCCGCAAGGCGCGGCAGGTCGGGGGCGACCACGTGTTTTTCGGGCTTGCGCGGCGCGAACTTGTCGCGCAGCACGCGCACGATGCTGCCGATGCCCTCGGGCACCAGCAGTACCACCAGCAGCAGCAGGATGCCGTAGAACAGTTGCCCCCAGCGTGCCAGCGGTGCCACCAGTTCGGGCAGGGCGGCCAGCACGATGGTGCCCACGAAAGGCCCCATGATGACGCCGCGCCCGCCGATCACGATGCACACGAAGAAGAACAGGCTCAGCTCGAAGACAAAGGTCTCGGGCGTGATGTAGCTTTGCAGCGAGGCGAACAGCGCGCCTGCGATACCCGCCGTCACGCCGCTGAACGTGAACACCGCCAGCTTGACGCGGAACACTGGAATGCCGACCGCGGCGGCGGTGACGGTGCTGTCGCGCAGCGCGATCAT
>DASPIV010000531.1:0-15705 GCA_035628955.1 Bordetella sp. | reverse complement strand
ATGATCGCCGACACCGGCCGGTTGGCTTCGCTGGACATCGTCGAATTGAACCCCGCGCTTGACGTACGCAACAAGACAGCCGTGCTGACCACCGAACTGGTCCAGAGCCTGTTCGGGAAATCGACCCTGATGCGTCGCCCCAGGCGCAGGAGCCCTACGCGGGGCGGCCCCGGTTCCGCGCCGAGGTAAAGTCACGCATGGCGGGAAGCCGATGGCAAGATACCGACGGCACCGCCCCTCTTCCACAACCCCGCATAGGATTCCTTCCATGACTGACCGGCAGCTCGCCATCCTGGCCGCTTGCAACATGATTGCCGCCGTGGGCGCGGGCGCCTTCGGCGCCCATGGACTCAAGCGCATGCTGACGCCCGACCTGCTGGCGGTCTGGCAGACCGGCGTGCTGTATCACCTGGTCCATGCCCTGGGCTTGTTCGCGGTGGCGTTGCTGGGCGCGCGTTTCGGGTCGGCGCTGCTATCAACGGCTGGCATGGTCATGTTCGCCGGCATCGTGCTGTTCAGCGGCAGCCTGTACCTGCTGGCCATCACCGGCATGCGCTGGCTTGGCGCCATCACGCCATTGGGCGGCGTGGCATTCCTGGTGGCATGGGCGCTGGTGGCCTGGGCAGCCTGGCGCGCGGCATGATGCGCGCGGCAGGCATCTTGCCGCCGTCTATTCCAGCGGCGGGTCGAAATGCCGCGCCAGTACCCTGCCCACATCGGGCTGGCTGGCAGCCTGCCCCGCCACTGCATACAGAGCCGGACAATACGCCTTGAACCATTGGGGCCCCGGCCGCCAACGTATCATCACGGCCACGTAAAGATCCAGTGCGCTGAAGCGCCGGCCCAGTACGTGCGGCGCGCCGACGTGACGCTCGATTTCCTGCCACAGATCGGCCCGGCGGTCATGCACGCGTCTGCGCAGCAGTTCGGCCGGTTCGCCCGGCGTCGTCCATTTGGGCGGATCGTCGGCATAGGTGAAAGTGGGGTACACCGCTCCGATAAGGCGCATCAGCAGATGCCAGAACAGGGTCCGTTCGCGGCTGTCGGCAGGTGGCGCCAGGCCGGCGGCCGGGGCCAGGTCGTTCAGGTGCAGGATCATCGCCGCGCTCTCGGTCATGACTTCGCCATCGGGCAACACCAGTGTCGGCACCTGGCCCGTCACATTCAGCCTCAACAAGCGTTCGCGGCCAGGGCCCGGTTTCAGGTAAGGCAAGTCGGTCAAGGTGTATGGCACATTGGCCAGTTCCAATGCCATTTCGATAATCGCCGAGCCGCAGCCACGCGAACCGATCAGTTCATAGGTGCTCATTTGCCGTCTCCTTTGGCTTGTGCGGGCGCCAGCCGCAGCAGCGCTCCGTCGCCCGCATCGGTCAGCACATATACGCCGCCATCGGGCCCTTGCCGCACATCGCGGATGCGCGCGCCCAGGTCGTGCAGCAAGCGTTCTTCGGCCACGATCTCTTTGCCGTCTTTCAATTGCAGACGGATCAGGGCCTGCTCGGCCAGCGCACCGATGAACAGCGATCCATTCCAGGCCGGATAGCGGTCTGAATCATAGAAAGCCATCCCGCTGATGGCCGGCGACTTCTTCCACCAGTACAGCGGAGCCTGCCCGCCCGGCAGCGTTTCGCCCTTGGCCTCGGGAATGGCAAACCCCGAATAATTGATTCCGTATGTCGCCAGCGGCCAGCCATAGTTCAGGCCGGGGCGGATGATATTCACCTCGTCGCCGCCACGCGGCCCGTGTTCGTTTTCCCACAATTCGCCTGTCCAGGGGTTCAATGCCAGGCCCTGCGGGTTGCGCATGCCGTAGGTCCATATCTCGGCCCGCGCGCCGGGGCGGTCGGCAAAGGGATTGCCGCCAGGCAGGGTGCCGTCGGCATTGAGCCGCACGATCTTGCCTTGCAGCTTGTCCAGGTCCTGCGCCGTAGGGCGGCGATTGTTCTCGCCCAGCGCGACGAACAGCATGCCGTCCTGCCCGAACACCATGCGGCCACCGTAATGCTGGCCGCTGGACAGCTTGGGTTGCTGCCGGAATATCACGGTGAAATCTTCCAGCCGCCGGGCATCGTCGGACAGCCTGCCGCGCCCCACCGCCGTACCGCTGCGGTCACCCTCGGCTTCGGCATACGACAAGTACACCAGCCGGTCGCGCTCGAAATCGGGCGACAGCACCACATCGAGCAAGCCGCCCTGCCCCTGGGCATGCACCTGGGGCACCCCGGCCAAGGGGGGCGAAAGCGCGCCCTGCGCGTCCAGCCGTCGCAATCGGCCAGGCCGCTCGGTAATCAGCATGCTGCCATCGGGCAGGAATGCCAGTGACCAGGGATGTTCGAGTCCCGTGGCCAGCTCGGTGACCTGGACCTGGCCTTGCGTGGCCGGCGGTGCCTGGGTCTGCGCCCAGGATGCCAAGGGCGTTGCGCCCACCAGCAGCATCGCCAGCGCGGCGGCCGCCAAAGTGGCCGGACGCAAGGCCCGGCACGATCGCAATCTCGACATGAAGCACCTCCCGCGGCGGGTCAATAGTCGGGTTGTCGGCAAGGAATGCGGTATGTGCCGGTGGCCACGCCAGTGGCGTAACATAGGCGCGAACGGCGGGAAACCGTCTTGTTCTTCTAAAGGAAGCCTTCAATGAAACTGTACTACATGCCTGGCGCCTGCTCGCTGGCCTCGCACATCGTTCTTGAATGGATCGGCAAACCGTACGACACCCACAAGCTGTCGCGCGAGGCACTCAAGCAACCCGAATTCCTGAAGATCAATCCCATGGGCGCGGTCCCTGCACTGGTCGACGGCGACATGACGCTGACCCAGAACGCCGCCATTCTGGAATACCTGGCCGAACAGGCACCGCAAGGCCAATTGCTGGGCGACGGCAGCGCCGCATCCCGCGCCGAAGTACGCCGCTGGCTGGGGTTCATCAATTCCGACCTGCACCGCACGTTTTCGCTGCTGTTCGCTGCCCAGCGCTACCTGCCCGACGAAGCCGCGCAAGAACAACTGCGCCTGTCGGCCGCCAGCCAATTGCGCACGCTGTTCGGCCAGCTCGACCAGCAATTGGCGGGCAAGCAATACCTGGCGGGCGCGGCCCCCTCGATCGCCGATCCGTATCTTTATGTAGTGCTGCGCTGGGCCCATGGCAAGCAGCTCGACCTGTCCGGCATGGACAACCTGGCCGCCTTCTTCCAGCGCATGGAAGCCAACGCAGGCGTTCAGGCCGCGCTGAAAGCCGAAGGGCTGTAAGCCATCGCAGGTGCCAGGCTCCCGAAGAGTGCCCGGCACCTGGCCCGGAGATACGGCTAGCCGCCCAGGTACGCCTTGCGCACGTCGTCGTTGACCAGCAGGTTGGCGCCCGTGTCCTGCAGCACCACTCTGCCATTTTCCAGCACGTAGCCGCGATCGGCCACCTGCAACGCCTTGTTGGCGTTCTGCTCGACCAGAAACACGGTCACACCCTGCTCGCGGATCGTGCGGATAATGTCGAAGATCTGCGCAATGATCAGCGGCGCGAGTCCCAATGTGGGTTCGTCGAGCAGCAGCAGCTTGGGCCGGGTCATCAATGCACGGCCGATCGCCAGCATCTGCTGTTCGCCTCCCGACATCGTCCCCGCACGTTGGCTGGCGCGCTCTTTCAGGCGCGGAAACAGCGAATAAACGTGCTCCTGCCCCGCCTGGACAGCCTCGCGGCTGGCGAAGAACCCGCCCATCATCAAGTTCTCGGCCACCGTCAGGTCCTTGAACACGCGCCGGCCTTCGGGCGAAATGGCGATGCCCGAACGCATGATGTGGTGAGTGTCCTTGCGGGTGATGTCCTCGCCCTCGAAGGTAATGGTGCCCTGGCTTGCCCGCGGATTGCCGCAAACCGTCATCAGCAGCGTGGTCTTGCCGGCGCCGTTGGCGCCGATCAGCGTCACGATCTCGCCCTTGTTGACCTCGACCGACACACCGTTCAAGGCCTGGATGGCGCCGTAGTACGTATGAATATTGTCCAGCTTCAGCATCATTCTTCCCCCAGGTACGCCTTGATGACGCGCTCGTCGTTGCGCACCTGCTCGGGCGTGCCGGTGGTGATCGGCTTGCCGTGTTCCATGACCAATATCCGGTCGGATATGCCCATGATCAGGCTCATGTCGTGCTCGATCAGCAGCACCGCCACGCCGAATTCGCGGCGCAACTGGTCGATGAGCTGCTGCAGGTCGCGCTTTTCCTGCGGGTTCAGGCCGGCGGCTGGCTCGTCCAGCATCAGCAAGCGCGGCTTGGTGATCATGCAGCGTGCAATCTCCAGGCGCCGCTGGTGCCCATAGGCCAGGTTGCCCGCCTCGCGGTTGGCATACTGGCGCAAGCCCATGAAGTCCAGCCATTGCGCGGCGCGTGCCAGCGCGTCGGCTTCGGACTGGCGGTACGACTTCAGTTTCAGCAGGCCGGGCAACAAGCGCGACTCAACCTGGGTGTGCTGGGCCACCAGCAGGTTTTCCAGCACAGTCAGCTGCTTGAACAGGCGTACGTTCTGGAACGTGCGCACCAGGCCGTGGCGGGCCACTTTGTGGCTGGGCAAGCCGGTAATGGGCTTGCCATCCATGACGATGTCGCCGGCCGTGGGCTTGTAGAAACCACCCACGCAATTGAACACCGTGGTCTTGCCCGCCCCGTTGGGCCCGATGATGGCAAACACCTCGTCGCGCTGCACTTCGAAACCCACACTGTCGACGGCCAGCAGGCCCCCGAACCGCATGGTCAGCCCGGATACTTTCAGCAAAGCGTTGCTCATTTGGCCAGCTCCACGTGAGGACGCTTCATGGGCAGCAGCCCTTGGGGACGCCACATCATCATCAGGACCATGACCAGGCCGAACATCAGCATGCGGTATTCGGCGAACTCGCGCGCCACTTCGGGCAGCACCGTAAGCAGGATGGCGGCCAGAATGACGCCCACCTGCGAGCCCATGCCGCCCAGCACCACGATGGCCAGGATCAGGGCCGATTCGATGAAGGTGAACGACTCGGGGTTGACCATACCCTGGCGCGCCGCGAAGAACGCGCCGCCGAAACCGGCGAACATCGCGCCTAGCGTGAAGGCCGACAACTTGATGCGCGTGGGATTCAGGCCCAGCGACCGGCAGGCGATTTCGTCTTCACGCAACGCTTCCCAGGCGCGGCCCACCGGCATGCGGATCAGCCGGGTCGACACGAACAGCGTCACCAGGGCCAGGGCCAGCGCCATCAGGTACAGGTAGTTGACCATGTGCTGGTTGTCGAACGTCCAGCCCATGATCTCGTGGAAGGTGCGGGATCCTTCTTCGCTGGCGCGGCGCGTCATTTCCATGCCGAACACCGTGGGCTTCGGAATGCCCGAAATACCATCGGGGCCGCCGGTCAGGAAATTCAGGTTGATGAGCAGCAGGCGGATGATCTCGCCAAAGCCCAACGTCACGATGGCCAGGTAGTCGCCGCGCAGGCGCAGCACCGGAAAACCCAGCACGAAGCCGAACAGCGCCGACATGGCACCGGCAAACGGCAGCGCTTCCCAGAAGCCCCAGCCGCCCCAGTGGTACAGCAAGGCATAGGTATAGGCGCCTACGGCATAGAAGCCCACGAAGCCCAGGTCGAGCAGCCCGGCAAAGCCGACCACGATGTTCAGGCCCAGGCCCAGCATCACGTAGATCAGCACCAGCGTAGCGATATCGACCGAACTGCGGCCGCTGAAGAACGGCCATATCACCGCCACCGCGATCAGCAGCGCGATGATCCATTTGTTGCCTTTCGTGGGCGCCGCGGGCAACACCGGGATGCTGGTCTTGAGCTTCTGGAAAGGTCGCGCCAGCCAAGGGCGCAGCAGTTGGAACACAAACACCACCGCGGCGGCCAGGGCGACCAGGTCCCAGTGGGTTTCCATGTTGGTGCGGGCGCCCTGGCGAACCAGTTGCAGGCCGAACACCGGCGTAACGATAACGGCCGTCAAGATGGCCGCCATCGTGGCGTTTTTAAGGGTGTTGTTGGCCATCAGACTTTTTCCACCTCAGGTTTGCCGAGCAGCCCGCTGGGGCGGAACAGCAGAATCAGCACCAGCAGCCCAAAGGCCACGATGTCTTTGTATTGCGACGAGATATAGGCGGCCGCCAATGTTTCGGCCAGGCCCAGCAGCACGCCGCCCAGCATGGCGCCGGGGATGCTGCCAATGCCGCCCAGCACGGCGGCGGTGAATGCCTTGATGCCCGCCAGGAAGCCGATGAACGGATTCAGCTTGCCGATGGTGATGGCGATCAGCACGCCGCCCACGGCCGCCAGCATGGCACCCAGCACGAAGGTAAACGAGATGACCCGGTTGGTATCGATACCCAACAGATTGGCCATGTGCATGTCCTGCGAGCAGGCGCGCGAGGCCCGGCCCATGCGCGAATACTTGATGAACAGAGACAGGGCAATCATCAGCAGCACCGTAACCACGATGATCATGATGCGCGAGTACGGCAGCGTCACATCGAAAGCCGAACCCATGTGGAACTGCACCGAGCCCGATATCAGCGAAGGCACGGCCATGTCGCGCGCGCCTTGCCCCAGCGCGACCCAGTTCTGCAAGAAAATCGACATGCCGATGGCCGAGATCAGCGCCACCAGGCGTTGGCTGCCGCGCACCGGCCGATAGGCCACGCGCTCGACACTGAAGCCATATACGCCCGTGACCGCCAGGGCCACCAGCAGCATGGCCGCGATCAGGAAAGGCAGCGGCAGGCCGCTATTGGTGCCAATGGCGGTAAGCGTCACCAGGCCCACGTAGGCGCCGATCATATAGATCTCGCCATGAGCGAAGTTGATCATACCGATGATGCCGTAGACCATTGTGTAGCCGATGGCGATCAGCGCGTAGATCGCGCCCAGCGAAAGACCATTGAAGATCTGCTGGGTAAGTTGGGGGATAAGGTCTGACATGGATAAATACCTATGCTCCAAATGGTTCCGGCCCCGGTAGAAAGACCCGGAGCCGGAAACCTGGGCGTGCGTTCAAGCCCCAGCGGATGGCCAGGGCGGCGCGTGTTTACAGCTGGGTCTTCTTGCCGTCTTTGTCCCACTTGAAGACGGCGAATTCGAAGTCCTTCAAGTCGCCTTTGGCGTCGTATTCGACTTTGCCGATAGCCGTATCGAAGGCGGTCTTGTGCATGTAGTCGGCGACTTTGTTGGGGTCTTCGCCCACCGCGTCGATGCTCTTGGCCAGGATCTGCACGGCTGCATAAGCCGGCATCTGGAACGCGCCGTCAGGATCGCGCTTGGCGTCGTGGAACGCCTTCACGATGCCCTCGTTGCCGGGCAGCTTGGTGAAGTCCGACGGCAAGGTCACCAGCAGGCCCTCGATGGCCGGACCGGCAATGGCGACCAGGTCCTGGTTGGCGGTGCCTTCGGGGCCCATGAACTGCACGTCCAGGCCCTGTTCACGCGACTGGCGCAACAGCAGGCCCAGTTCGGGATGGTAGCCGCCGAAATAGACCAGGTCGACGCCTGCCGACTTCAGCTTGGTGATCACCGCCGAATAATCGCTGTCGCCGACATTGATGCCCTCGAACATCACCACATTGACTTTGTTCTTTTCCAGCGAGTCCTTGACCTGGGTGGCCACGCCCGACCCGTAGGTCTGCTTGTCGTGCAGCACGGCAACTTTCTTGGGCTTGAGGGTGTTGGCGATGTAGCCCGCGGCGAACGGGCCTTGCTGGTCGTCGCGGCCGATGGTGCGGAAGAAGAAATGCGGCTTGGTCGTATCGGTGACCAGCGGCGAAGTCGCGCCCGGGGTAATGGCAACGATGCCTTCTTGCTCGTACACGTTGACGGCCGGCACGGTCACGCCCGAGCAGGCATGCGCCACGGCAAACTTGGCGCCCGAGTTGACCACCCGGTTGGCGGCGGGCACCGCTTGCTTGGGTTCGCAGCCGTCATCGATGAGAATGGCTTCGAGTTTCTTGCCCTTGACGCCGCCCTGGGCGTTGATGGTCTCGATGGCAGTCAGCGCACCGGCCTGGATCTGGGTGCCGTATTGCGTGTTGGGCCCGGTCATGGGCTGGGGAATACCGATCTTGATGGTGTCGGCCGCATGGGCCGCACCGGCCAGGACCAATGCCCCAAATGCCATGGCAATAGGGGTAACGCGATGCAGAAGCTTCATTCGGAATTCTCCGGCGATAGGAATAGGCAGCTTTGGACGGATCGGAATCGGCGGGGGATACCCGGCGGCCCGGTGCGACCATTGCCGGCTTCTTGGGCAAAAGTACAGCGTGGGCGGTATTCTGAAAGCAGCGCCTCACGGTGTCACTGCGTGTAATCCCCAATATTTCGCGGCGCGCAATAAAAAGGGACAGACTTCTTCGCTTTAGTTATGCAATAGCAGGTTGCTTGCAGCTGTTTCCAGGTTTCCCCGGCTCGAACGCCGCCAGTATCTGACAGCATCCTTACACCGTGCTTGCGCCAGCCCATAGCGGCGGCGGCTACAATCCTGTTGCATGGAACAACAGACTTCTATCGCCTTCATCGGGGGCGGCAATATGGCTTCGGCCCTGGCCAGTGGCCTGGCTGGCAAGACCTGCCCGGCCGGCCAGCTGCATGTGGTGGACCCCAATACCGCTGTGCAAGACGCCTGGCGCAGCCGCGGCAGCACCGCCGCAGGGGCGCCCGATGCCACGCTGCAAACCTGCGGCGTATGGATCTACGCCGTCAAGCCGCAACAGTTGCGCGAAGCCGTCGCGGCCACCCGCGCCTGGCTTCAGCCTGGCACCCTGATCATCAGCGTGGCGGCCGGCATCCGTGCCGACACCCTGGCAGGCTGGCTGGGCGAACCCGATGCACCCTGGCAGAACCTGGTGCGCTGCATGCCCAACACCCCTGCCCTGGTGGGCGCCGGGATCACCGGCCTGGCTGCGCTGCCCGGTGTCGACCGCGCCGGGCGGGAACTGGCCGAACGCATGCTGGCCTCTGTGGGCCAGGTCGTCTGGGTAGACGACGATGCCGCGCTCGACGCGGTCACGGCCCTGTCGGGCAGCGGCCCCGCTTATGTATTCCTGTTCCTGGAAGCCCTGATCGCCGGCGGCGTTGCCGTCGGCCTCAGCCCCGAACAGTCGCGCCAACTGGCGCTGGGCACGCTAGCCGGCGCCACCCGGCTGGCCGCCCAGTCCGATGATCCCCCGTCCGTGCTGCGCGAGCGGGTCACATCCAAGGGTGGAACCACCGCGGCCGCGCTGCAAGTCTTCCAGCAGGCAGGCCTGCCCGCCACCGTGCGCCAGGCCCTCGAGGCCGCCGCGCAGCGTTCGCGCGAACTGGCAAGCGAGTTCGGCAAATGAACGTGGCACGGCGCTTCCAGGCCATGACCGCCGGGCAATTCGCCGTGGCGGTGTTCTGCATGGGCCTGATCGTGGTGGGATCGAACATTTTGGTCCAGGTGCCGCTGAACGACTGGCTGACCTGGGGCGGCCTGTCATACCCGGTGGCATTCCTGGTTACCGACGTCCTGAACCGCAGATTCGGCCCGGCGGCCGCGCGGCGCGTGGCCTGGATGGGCTTCGCAGCCGCCCTGGCGGTGTCGGTATGGGTGGCTTCGCCGCGCATCGCCATGGCCTCGGGCCTGGCCTATATCTGCGCCCAGTTGGCCGACATCCAGGTCTTCGACCGCCTGCGCGACCAGCGCTGGTGGCGTGCGCCCCTGCTCTCGGGCACCGTCGGCGCGGTGCTCGATACGGCGGTGTTCTTCAGCGTGGCCTTTGCCGCCACGGGTACACCCTGGGTCACCTGGATGCTGGGCGACCTGGCCATCAAGCTGGCCGCAAACTTCAGCATGCTGGCGCCATTCCGGGCATTGATGTGGAACCTGGCCCAGCCGGCACCCGAGCAGGCGGCCCGCTGATCCGGAATGCGCGGTCTGCATGAAGCGCATCCCGCGTCAACTGCCTGGCTTTCGCGGATGTCACACACCGAATCCCCGAAACAACCGTTACCGGCGTACGCTATTCCGTGTTTGACAGCCTAGGCCGGTGATGTAAAAGTCACGTCTCTGTCACAAACCATACATAAGGTGTCGTGTTCTCCGCGGCCGGACACCCCGGCGCCGCGGCAACGCAACCTGGAGGACCTTCCATGCGATCCCACCGCCTTGCCTTTACCATGGCCGCCTTGCTGGCGGCCTTCGCCGGATCGTCGGCCCACGCAGCCACCGAAATCCAGTTCTGGCATTCGATGGAAGGCGCGCTCGGAGAACGCGTCAACGAACTGGTCCAGGAATTCAACAAGAAGAACCCTGACTACAAGGTCAACGCGGTCTACAAGGGCAATTACGGCGAATCCATGAACGCCGGCATCGCGGCATTCCGGGCCGGCAACGCACCCGACGTTCTCCAGGTATTCGAAGTGGGCACCGCCACCATGATGTACGCCAAGGGCGCCATCAAGCCGGTGCAGCAAATGACCGAAGAAGCCGGCGAACCGCTCGATCCGAAGAAATTCATCGGCGCCGTGGCGGGCTACTATTCCTCGCAGGACGGCAAGCTGATCTCGATGCCGTTCAACAGCTCGACGGTGGTCTTCTACTACAACAAGGACGCTTTCAAGAAAGCCGGCCTCGATCCCGAAAAACCGCCCAAGACCTGGGAAGAATTGGCCGCCGCCGGCCAGAAGCTGAAGGCCGCCGGCCAGGAATGCGGCTACACCACGTCCTGGCCGTCGTGGGTGCAGCTCGAGACCTTCTCGGCCTGGCACAACGTGCCTTATGCCACCAAAGACAACGGTTTCGGCGGCCTGGATGCACGCCTGGCCATCGACACGCCGCTGCATGTGCGCCATCTGGACAACCTGGCCAAATTGGCCAAGGAAGGCATCTTCATGTACGGCGGGCGCGGCGACCAGCCCAATTCGCTTTTCATCGGCGGCAAGTGCGCCATGATCACCGGTTCGAGCGGCTTGCGCGCCAACATCTCCAAGAATGCCAAGTTCGAATTCGGCACCTCGACCCTGCCCTACTACGCCGACGTCCAGGGCGCGCCGCAGAACACCATCATCGGCGGTGCCTCGCTGTGGGTGTTTGCCAACAAGTCGCCCGAAACCTACAAGGGCGTCACCAAGTTCTTCCAGTTCCTGGCCAGCCCTGAAATCGCGGCGCGCTGGCACCAGCAGACCGGCTATGTGCCGGTTACCAAGGCTGCCTACGAGCTCACCAAGAAGCAGGGCTTCTACGACAAGAACCCCGGCACCGAAGTCGGCGTCAAGCAGCTCAACGTCGAGACCACCGCGCAGTCGCGTGGCGTACGCCTGGGCTTCCTGCCGCAGATCCGCGAGATCGAAGACCAGGAAATCGAACGCATCATGTCCGGCAAGGCCAGCGCCCAGGACGGCATCAAGACCATGGTCACCCGCGGCAACGAACTGCTCGAAAAGTTCGAGAAAAGCGTCAAGTAAACCGCCCGGCCGCGCCGCCGCCCCGAATGGGGCCCGCGGCACGGCCGGCGTGGCATTCCACGGCGGCTCCTGGCAGGCCGCCTTTCATAAAGTCCCCAAGGGCGTGCTGATATGGAAAAACGCGTCGTCTTCCGGCACAAGACCCTGCCCTACCTGCTGCTGGCCCCGCAGATCGCCGTCACGCTGATCTTCTTCTTCCTGCCGGCGGGCCAGGCCATGTGGCAATCCATGCAATTGCAGGACGCTTTCGGACTGTCTTCCGAATTCGTCGGCCTGGCCAATTTCGTCGACCTGTTCCGCCAACCCGCTTACCTGGACTCATTCCGCGTCACCGCCGTCTTCTCGGTACTGGTGGCCTTCGTGGGGCTGACCGTATCCCTGCTGCTGGCCGTGATGGCCGACCGCGTCATGCGCGGTGCCGGCCTGTACAAGACCCTGCTGATCTGGCCATACGCCGTGGCTCCCGCCGTGGTGGGCGTGCTGTGGCTGTTCCTGTTCTCGCCGTCGGTAGGCATTCTGGCGGTGGCGCTGCACAACATGGGTGTAGGCTGGAATCCCCGCCTGAACGGCAACCAGGCCCTGACACTGGTGGTGGTCGCCGCCATCTGGAAACAGATTTCGTACAACTTCCTGTTCTTCCTGGCCGGCCTGCAATCGATACCCCGCTCGCTGATCGAAGCCGCCGCCATCGATGGCGCCTCGCCGGCGCGGCGCTTCTGGACCATCGTATTCCCGTTGCTGTCGCCCACCACGTTCTTCCTGCTGGTGGTCAACATCATCTACGCGTTCTTCGATACGTTCGCGATCATCGACACCACCACGCAAGGCGGGCCCGGCACGGCTACGTCGATCCTGGTCTACAAGGTGTACAGCGATGCCTTCCACGGGCTGGACCTGGGTTCGTCGGCCGCCCAGTCGGTGGTGCTGATGGCCATCGTCGTGACGCTGACCGTGGCGCAGTTCCGCTACATCGATCGCAAAGTGCAGTACTGAACCCCAAGGCTACGACACCATGGTTGAACGCCGTCCCTGGCTCGACATTCTGGCCCACCTGATCCTGCTGTGCGGCGTGGCGCTGGTAGCCTTTCCGCTGTATGTCACTTTCGTGGCCTCGACACAAACCGCGCAAGAGGTCGCCGCCGCGCCCATGTCGCTGATGCCCGGGCCGCATTTCTTCGATAACTACGCGCGCGCCCTGGCCGGCGCCGGCGTGGGCCGCATGCTGTACGTCAGCCTGGTCATGGCCTTGGTCATTTCGCTGGGCAAGATCGCCATTTCGCTGCTGTCGGCCTTTGCGGTGGTGTATTTCCGCTTTCCCGGGCGCATGTTCTTTTTCTGGATGATCTTCGTCACGCTGATGCTGCCGGTCGAAGTGCGCATTGCGCCCACCTACAAGGTGGTGGCCGACCTGGGGCTGCTCAACAGTTATGCGGGCCTGACCCTGCCGCTGATTGCCTCGGCCACTGCCACATTCCTGTTCCGCCAGTTCTTCCTGACCGTGCCCGACGAATTGGTCGAGGCCGCCCGCATCGATGGCGCCGGCCCCATGCGCTTTTTTCGCGATGTGCTGCTGCCGCTGTCGCGCACCAGCATCGCCGCGCTGTTCGTGATCCAGTTCATCTATGGCTGGAACCAATACCTGTGGCCCCTGCTCATCACCACCCAGGAAAACATGTATCCGGTGGTCATCGGCATCAAGCGCATGATCAGCGGCGGCGACAGTGTCACTGAATGGAACATCACCATGGCCACCGCCATGCTGGCCATGATCCCGCCGGCCCTGGTGGTGATCCTGATGCAGAAATGGTTCGTCAAGGGCCTGGTCGACACCGAGAAATAAGCGTCCTGCCCGCACCCTTCCAAGCAAAGAACATCCCATGGCCACCCTGAGCTTTCGCAACGTCAAGAAAACCTATGCCGGCAACGTCGCCGTCATCCATGGCATCGACGTCGACGTGCAAGATGGCGAGTTCATCGTCATTGTCGGCCCTTCGGGCTGCGGCAAATCGACCCTGATGCGCATGGTGGCCGGGCTGGAAACCGTGACCAGTGGCGAGATCCTGATCGACGACAAAATCGTCAACGAACTCGAGCCCGCCGAGCGCGACATCGCCATGGTGTTCCAGAACTACGCCCTTTACCCCCACATGAGCGTGTTCGACAACATGGCCTATGGCCTGAAGATCCGCAAATTTTCCAAACAAGACATTCGCAAGCGGGTCGAAGCGGCTGCGCAGATCCTGGAACTGGAAAAGCTGCTGGAGCGCCGGCCGCGCCAATTGTCGGGCGGGCAGCGCCAGCGCGTGGCGATGGGGCGCGCCATCGTGCGCGAACCCAAGGTCTTCCTGTTCGACGAGCCCTTGTCGAACCTGGACGCCAAGCTGCGTGTGGCCATGCGCCTGGAAATCATGAAATTGCATCGCCGCTTGCGCACCACCAGCCTGTACGTCACGCACGACCAGGTCGAGGCCATGACCCTGGCCCAGCGCATGATCGTCATGTACCAGGGCGTACCCGAACAGATCGGCACCCCCATGGAAGTATTCGAAAAGCCCGCCTCCACGTTCGTGGCCGGCTTCATCGGATCGCCGCCGATGAACCTGATGCCGGTCAACGCGGCCGGAGACGGCACGCTGCAGACGCTGGACGGCCTGCCGCTGGACATTTCGCCGCTGCAGGTGCCGGCCCAGGTCCGCGGCCGTCCGGTCACCATGGGAATGCGCCCCGAACACATGCTGCTTCACGCGCAAGGCGTGGCGGCCGAAGTCGAAATGGTGGAAACGCTGGGCTCCGAGCAGCTGGTGCATTGCCGCTGCGGCCAGAGCGCGGTAGTGGTGCGCTGCGCCACCCGCCAACTGGCCGAAGCTGCAGCCAAACCGGGCGACCAGATCACCGTGGGCCCAGACGGACGCCACGCGCTGCACTGGTTCGAAACCGACACCGGCCGACGAGTGCAAGACACCTGACCAACAGGATCCGTACAGTACACCCGGTACACCTGCCTATGACCGCTATGCCGGCGCCTACCGCGACATTCCGGCTTCGGCCACTACTTGCACCGGGGGTATGCGCGGCAACGGGGCGGCCACGCGCCAGATCGCCCGGCGGCGCAGGGCCGACAACAGTTTCAGGCCTTGCGGCCATTCGCCGAAGCCGCTGTCCGCATTGACATGCCCGCCCTGTGGGACGAGTTCAAGGCGGCTGCCCCAGGCGGCGGCAAAGTGGCGTGCCCTTTCCAATTCGCAGTATGGGTCGTTGTCGCCCACCACCACCACCGACTGGAACGGCAGCGAATGCAGCGGCACCGGCGCAAATGCGCCCAGGCAATCCGGCATGCCAGGCTGCTCGACGTCGGCCGGCGCCACCAGCAGCGCGCCCGCGACCTTGGCCCGCAAGGGCACCGGCAGGCTGACCGCCGCCAGGCACCCCAGACTATGGGCAATCAACAAGACCGGGCATGCAGCCGCATCGACATAGGCGGCCACCGTGGCATTCCACACTGTCGGATCGGGGGTTTCCCAATCGGGCTGTTGCACACGCACCGCGTGCGGCACGCAATGCTCCCAGCGGGTTTGCCAATGGCCTGGGCCGGAGTCCTTCCAGCCTGGAACGATGATCGGTTGGAATCTCATGGCGTCAATGATGCCCCGCTTGCTTATGATCGCAAACGAACAAATCGTCTTTTGCATATACGCGGAGATGCATAAAGAAGGGCTGGCAGCGTCCTTCCCGATTGTCTACCCGGCTGGCGCAAATTCACCTGGCTTTCAGGTATGCTTGCCTGCACAAGCCTGGCGCCTGCCTGGCAGCCTCGCCGGCTTACATAACGACGCAAAGGAGATTCCCCATGAAGCAATCATTCCGCCTCACTCCGGTGCTGGCCGCCCTTGGCCTGGCCGCGGGCCTGGCCGTGTCGGCCGGCGCACAGGCGCAAAGCATCAAAATCGCCGTGGTCGGCCCCACCACCGGTCCGGTCACCCAATACGGCGCCATGGTCCGCGAAGGCGTCGATACCGCGGTCGAACGCATCAACGCCGCCGGCGGCATCGATGGCAAGAAACTTGAAACCGTGGTCATCGACGACGGCTGCGAACCCAAACAAGGGCCGGTAGCCGCCAACCGGGTGGTCAACGACGAAATCGGCTTCGTGGTCGGCCACGTGTGCTCGGGTGCCACCATCGCGGCAGCCGACATCTACAACAACGAGGGCGTGGTCATGGTCACCCCCTCGGCCACCTCGCCCGCGCTGACCGACGGCAAGAACTACGAGTTCATCTTCCGCACC
>DASPIV010000530.1:0-2416 GCA_035628955.1 Bordetella sp. | reverse complement strand
CAGGCTGCGGACGCGGGTCGTCTTCAGCCCGATGTGCTCGATGCTGCCCGCCACTCCTCCGAACACAATGAAATCGCCCACTTCAAAAGGTTTGTCCAGCCCGATGGCGATCGATGCGAACAGGTCGCTCAGTATGGTCTGCACCGCCAGGGCCACCGCCACGCCGCCTATGCCCAGGCTGGCCACCAACGCCGTGATGTTGACGCCCAGGTTGTCCAGCATGGCCAGTACCGCCATGGTCCACAGCAGTATCCGCAGCAGCAGCGCGAGCAACATCGCCGTGACGGCGCGGCCGCCCACGCGGCTGACCAGCGCCCGCACCAGGCCCACTGACACCGCCCGGTCGGCCCACAGGGCTATCTGCAAGGCAGCCAACACAAACCATAAATGGGAAGCCGCCACGGCCCACGGCGCGATGACGCCCGTGATACGGGCGGCGAGCAGGACCGCGATCAGGAACAGGATCAGCCAGTTCGTACGCGCAAGAACTTCGAGCGTGGCCGAGATGCCGGGGTTGGCCTGGGTGTCCAGCCGCCGCTGCAGGCGTCTTTGGAGCAGGCTAAGGGCGAATCGCATGGCGACCAGCAGTACCGCCGCCAGTACCGCGGTAAGCAGCCACATCCATACGGGGCTGCCTGCCAGAACGTAATCATTGAACCACTGCATGCTGTTCCCGGCCAGGTAGAAAGGCCGCGATCGACGCAAACTGCATGCCCGGCGCGGACTTGCGCCGCCCGGTCAACCCGGCTGCGTGGCGGAGGGCGGCGTTTCGGCGCTGTAGGCGGCCAGGCGGTTGTAGAGCGTCTTGAGGCTGACGCCCAGCGTGTCGGCCGTGCGCTGCTTGTCGCCGTCGTGATGAGCCAGCGTCGCCAGAATGACATCGCGCTGAACCTGGCTCAGTGGCGTTCCTACCGGAAAATGCAGCATGCCATCAGCGGGCGCGCGGTTCGAGGCGCCAGGTCCGCGGCGCCGGAAGTCCGCCTCGACAATCGTGTCCGACATGATGAACGCACGCTGCACGACATTGCGCAGTTCGCGTACGTTGCCCGGCCAATCGTACATGGCCAGCGCTTCCAACATGCGCGGCGAAAAACGCTTGCGCGTCTGGTGGACGGTATTCAGTTCGTCCAGGAATCGCTGGGCCAGTATGCGCAGGTCGCCTTCGCGCTCGCGCAGCGGCGGCACGCGCAAGGGCACCACCAGCAGGCGATGCAGGAAGTCCTGACGCAGTTCGCCGCTCTCGACGGCGGCGAAAGGGTCGCGGTTGGTGGCGCACACGATGCGGACGTCGGTATGCAGCAATTCGGTTCCGCCCACCCGCTGATACGTGCCGCTTTCGAGGACACGCAAGAATTGGACCTGCAGCGCGTCCGACATCTCGGTGACTTCGTCCAGGAACAGGGTGCCGCCGCTGGCCGATTCGAAGTAGCCGGCGCTTTGCCCCAGCGCTCCGGTGAAACTGCCTTTTTCATGGCCGAAGAGCTGCACATGCACCAGGGAGTTGCTGATAGCCCCGCAGTTGACGGCCACGAAAGGGTGCTTGCCGCGATCGCTGCCGTCGTGGATGGCGCGCGCTATCATTTCCTTGCCGGTGCCGCTTTCTCCGGTGATGAATACCGTGGCGTCGCTGCGGGCTGCGCGAGTCATCTGTACGCCGAATTCGCGCATCAGTGTGCACATGCCGGCAAAGGCATCTTCATTGTGCATAGACGAACGGATTGCCGGCCTGGTCTGGCCGGGCGAAATGGCCTGCATGCGTTCCCCCGGGGGTGTAACGGGGCCGGATCGGCCCGCACTGTATCTAACGTGTCTGTCGGATGATACGGCAGCCCGTACAGGCATTTGCAACCATGTGCAAAGTTTGGCAAACGTTAGTGGGCAGCTCATCCCCAGGGCCGTCAAACCAGCCCGTCACGAGGTATGCTCAACACACCAAACACCGGCACGATTTTCTGCCCTTGTCTGATTTTGTAACGGAGTAGCAATGCCTCATTTGCTCGTTCTGGATGATGACGCAGCGATACGCGAGGTCCTGGCTGAAATCGCGCGCGAGCACGGTTTTTCGGTTGCGCAGGCCGCGACCATGAAAGATGCGGTGATCCAGTTGCAGCGCCAGCAGCCCGACCTGGTCCTGACCGACGTCCGGTTGCCGGGCGACAGCGGCATGGAAATATTCAGCCGCATGCCCAACTCCGAGGCCGAGGTGGTGGTGATCACCGGCCACGGCAGTATGGACAATGCCGTCGAGGCACTGCGCCTGGGGGCCACTGATTACCTGGTCAAGCCGGTATGCATGGACCGCCTGGTCGAGATCCTGAACCGTGTCGCGGCCGACCGTGGTTCGGCCAGGGACGACACGCCCTTCCAGGAGCCGGGCCGCTTTGGCAAGCTGCTGGGGCAGTCCGAATCGATGGAG
>DASPIV010000529.1:0-4387 GCA_035628955.1 Bordetella sp. | reverse complement strand
CTGGGCTGGCCCGCCCTGCACACCGAACTGGCCCGACTGGACCCGGCCACCGCGGCCCGGCTGGCGCCCAACGACAGCCAGCGCATCCAGCGTGCACTCGAGATCTGCCTGCTTAGCGGCCAGCCCATGTCGGCGCTGCTGCATGGCGGGCAACGCAAGGCCGATGCCTCGAACCACCACCGCTACATCACACTAAGCCTGGAACCCGCAGATCGCGCCGCCCTGCACGCCCGGATCGAACAGCGTTTCGATGCCATGCTGGCCCACGGCCTGCTGGACGAAGTTCGCGCCCTGCGCGCCCGCCCCGACCTGCATCCCGGCCTGCCATCGATACGCTGCGTGGGCTACCGGCAGATGTGGACACACCTGGACGGCACGGTCGACCTGGACACCGCACGCGAGCAGGCCATCGCGGCAACCCGGCAGTTGGCCAAGCGGCAACTCACCTGGCTGCGCGCGCTGCCCGAACGCACCGTGATCGATTGCCTGGCGTCGGACCCGGCCGCGCGGGTCGTGGACGCCGTGGCCACCTTGCTGGAATAGGCCGCGGCGGCTTTACGCGGCCCGGGCCCGCCCAGGAAGCCGGCCGCGGGCCGCTAGGGCCCGCGGTTGGCTGACCAAGTCAGGCCAGCGCGATGCACTCGATTTCGAGCAGGAAATCGGGATTGCCCATGTCGCAGGCAATGGTGGTGCGGGCCGGGAACTCGCCTTCCTTGAAGTACTGGCGATAGATCTCGTTCATGCGCGCGAAATCCTCCGACCGCTTCAGGATCACGTTGGCCTTGACGACCTTGTCGAGGTTCGAACCCGCTTCTTCCAGCAGGGCCTTGATGTTGGCCACGACCTGGTGCATCTGGGCATCGAAGTCGTCCTTGGCGATCTGGCGGTCGCCGTAGAAGGCCGGCTGGCCCGACACGAAGACGAAGCCGCCGGCGCGTACTGCCGGGGAAAGCGGCGCCTTGGGCGGGGTCACTTTGTCGGAACGGATGATTTCCTTGATCATGGCGTGTCTCTCACGTCGAAGGGTTGAAGATCAGGCCGCATGGCGTGCGGATCAGTTGGCGGTCGCTCCCGATGCCTTGACCAGCGATTCCGCTTTCTTGAATTCGGAATCCAGGTATTCCTTGAACTGGGCCGGCGTGGTGCCCACGGCGACGAAACCCTGCTCGGTCAGGCGCGCCTTGATGTCGGCCTGGCCCAGTGCATCGCGCAGCGCATCGGCCATCTTGCCGGCGACCGGGTCGGGCGTGCCCGCCGGCGCCACCAGGCCGAACCACGAATTCGAGGCGAAGTCGCCGAAGCCCAGTTCCTTGAAGGTAGCGACGTCTTTCGCGCTGTCGATGCGCTGGTCGTTGGCCAGCGCCACGGCCACCAGCTTGCCGGACTTCACGTGCGGCAGCACATCGGGCACGTTGGCGAACATGTAGGGCACGTGGCCGCCAAGCAGGTCGTTCAGCGCGGGCGCCTGGCCCTTGTACGGAACGTGCACCACATCGATACCGGCTTGTGCCTTCAGCATCTCGATGGCCAGGTGCGGCGAGGTGCCGGTGCCGAACGAAGCGAACGACAGCGCCCCCGGGTGCTGCTTGGCATACGCCACCAAGTCGCCCAGCGTCTTGGCCGGCGCGTCCGGATGCGCCACCAGCATGTGCGGGGTGTAGGCCAGGTAGCTGACCGGCACGAAATCCTTGCGCGAGTCGTAGCGCATGTTGTCGTGCAGGCTGGGGTTGATGGTGAAGCTGTTGGCCACCACGCCGACCGTATAGCCGTCGGGCTTGGCGCGCGCCACCTGCTCGGTGCCGATCATCGTTCCGGCGCCGGGCTTGTTCTCGATGATCACGGGCTGGCCGAAGCGTTCGCCCAGTTTCTGGCCCAGGCCGCGCGCCAGGTTGTCGGACGTGCCGCCCGCCGGAAACGGCACCACGATCGTGATGGCCTGGCCGGGCCAGGCCTGGGCGTGGGCGCCCAGCGGTGCCAGGCCGACCGCGCCCAGCAAGGCGGCAGCGATAGCGATGCCGGATCGGAATGCGGTCTTGCGCATGATGTGTACCTCAGTCAGTGATGGTGGTAACCAGTTCGCCGATATGCTCGATACGGGCGCGGATGACGTCGCCCACGTTGAGCGAGCGGGGGGGATTCAGGCCCAGGCCCACGCCCGAGGGTGTGCCGGTGGCGATGATGTCGCCCGGCTCCAGGGTCATGCCGGCGGACACTTCCGACACGATCTGCATCACGTCGAAAAGCATGTCCGAGGTGTTGGAAGACTGGCGCAGTTCGTCGTTGACCCACAGCTTCAGGTCCAGGGCGTTGGGGTCGGGGATGGCGCCAGCCAGCGTCACCACGGGCCCGATAGGGCAGGTGCCGTCCAGCGATTTGCCCTTGAACCATTGGCCGTGGCGCGCCTGCAGGTCGCGCGCGGTGATGTCGTTGACGATGGTGTAGCCGAAGATGTGGTCGCCGGCCCGTTCCGCGGCGATGTCGCGCCCGGCTCGCCCGATCACGATGGCCAGCTCGATTTCGTAATCCAGCAGTCCGGTCAGCGCGGCATGGCGGCTGACCCCGGCGGCATGCCCGACCACCGTCGTGGGCGCTTTGGTAAACAGTTCCAGGGCCTTGGGGAAATCATCGGGCTTGCGGCCGCGGGCCAGATTGCCCTCGATGATGTGTTCGCGGTAGTTGCGCCCCACGCAGAAAATGTTCTTCCTGGGCCGCGGGATCGGCGCGCGCAGCGTCAGTTCGCTCATGTCGCGGCGAACCGCAACGCCGGCGTCGGCGGCGTGTGCGATCTGCGCCAGCGATGCCTGGAGCGCGTCGCCCAGCAGGATGGCGTCGTAGACATCCGCGGGGGCCGGGCGTCCTGCCAGCGGGTGGGGGCAGGACGCCCATGCCGCCGTCAGGTCGAGCACGCGGCCGTCTTGTGCCGCATGTCCCAGGCGGGTCTGGTCGCCGTGGGCGAACGTCAGCAGTTTCATGGTTGCTCCTTGGTGTGCGACTCTTGGACGACCTGTTCCAGCAGCCCTTCGACGTGGGCGCGCGCCAGCTTTTCGGCCAGCGGAGCGTCGCGCCGCTCGATGGCCTGGATCATGGCCAGGTGTTCCCGCAGCGACTGCCGGGCGCGCTGCAGGCGGGCGATGGTGCGGGTCTTGAGCATGCTGCGGTGCCCGAACGAGCCCCATATGCGTTCCAGCAGCCGGTTGTCCGCCAGGCGCATGATGACGGCGTGGAACTCGACGTTGGCCGCGGCGTATTCGCCCGCCTTCTGTTCCAGCGTCTGGTCGTCGAAGCCGGCGAAGATGGCGTACAGCGTATCGACGTCGCGCTTGGAAGCGTTCAGGGCCGCCTCGCGCGCGGCGAAGCCCTCGAGCTCGACCCGCAGCTTGAGCCATTCGATGTAGTCGCGCGGCGAAGTCGGCGCAAGCACGGCCCCCTTGCGCGGTTCGAGCGAAAGAATGCCGTCCTGCCCCAGGCGCAGCAGGGCCTGCCGCACCGGGGTGCGGCTAACCCCCAGCTTCGCGGCGAGATTCTGCTCGCGGATGCGGACCGGTTCCTGGATGTGCTTGACCAGGTCGAGCACGTAATCGCGCACCTGGTGGTAGACCACTTCGCTGTCCGATTGAAGATGCATGTCTGGCCGCGTGATGTTCAATATTCCAGTATTGTATACAAGAACAAATTGTCGTGCACAGAACAAGGTTTTCGATACAACGATCCGGCACGGTGCAAGCATGCCGCATTCAGCGGGGCGCCGATCTTGCACGAGAAAGGAAGTGAGCGGCGAAACAAGCCCCGCCGCCCTGGCGGATGACCGCCGCGTCAGGCCGAACCGGACAGCAACCGACCGGCTCGGACCGGCGCCAGCGGAGGCGCGACGGACCGAAGACCACGGGGAAGAAGCGGGGAAAACAGCGGAAGCGGGAAGAATTGAGGGGCGGGCCCGCAAAGGGCGCCGCTCTGGCGGAGGGCGGACCGCGCAACGATGGCCGACCGCCCCAGGCACGGCAGCCGCAAGCACGGCATGGCCGGCGGTTGGACGGGGGCCATGCCCCGTGTCCGGTTCAGACCACGACGGTCTGCGCCATGCCGTCCTGCTGGGCCACGATCTCGCCGATGCGGCTGACCGTCTCGCCCTGCGCGCGCAGCGTCCCGGCAATGGCGTCGGCCTGACCGGCATCGGCCACGATCACCATGCCGATGCCGCAGTTGAATACGCGGTGCATTTCGGTGTCGGCCACACCGCCCTGCTGCTGCAGCCATTGGAACAGTTGCGGCATTTGCCAGGCGTCGCGGTGCAGGCGGGCCGACAGGCCAGGCTGCAAAATACGCGGCACGTTGTCCAGCAAGCCGCCGCCCGTGATGTGCGCCAGGCCCTTGATGCCGCCGGTATGGG
>DASPIV010000528.1:0-4021 GCA_035628955.1 Bordetella sp. | reverse complement strand
AGGTGCCTGGTCGGGCGCATCGTCGGGATGCCGTGGCGGATCGCGCACCGGCTCGCCCGGCTGCGTATGGCTGCGGCTGCTGGCCGTGGGCATGGGGTGTGGGGTGTATATCATGGCAAGACTCCTTCAATCGGCAATCGGCACTGCTCGAACGCATGCTGCCGGCCCGCGGGTCAACTGGCCCACCACTGCTTCAGCGTGGCACGCAGCGCGGCCCCGCCCGTGGCGCCTTCCTGTCGCAGTGCCTTGACGTAGTTCTGCATCTGCTTGATGGGCACATGCGGCGGAATCGGCGGCACTTCGGGATCGGTGACCATCTCGAGCAATACGGGCCGGCCGGCCGCGATGGCGCGGTCCCACGCGGTCGCGACGTCATCGGGGTTGTCCACCCGTATACCTTCCAGGCCCAGCAAGCGCGCATACTCGGCATAGGGAAACGCGGGCAGCAACTGCGAATCCTTGAAGCGCGGGTCGCCGCCCATCACGCGCTGTTCCCAGGTCACCATGTTCAGGTCGCCGTTGTTCAGCACCATTACGACCAGGGTGGGGTTGCGCCAGTCGCGCCACCGATGCGCAATGGTGATCAGCTCGTTCATGCCATTCATCTGCATGGCGCCGTCTCCCACCAGCGCGAATACCGGACGGTCGGGATGGGCCAGCTTGGCGGCCAGCGCGTAAGGCACGCCGCTGCCCATGGTGGCCAGCCCGCCCGACAGCGACGCGGTCATACCCTTGCGCAACCGCAGGTGCTGCGCGTACCAGCCGGCGGCCGACCCCGAATCGCAAGTGATGATGCTGCGATCCGGCAGGCGCGACGACAATTCCCAGAATGGGCGCTGCGGGTTCAAGGGCTGCGCCGACACCATGGCGCGTGCCTCGACCTTCTGCCACCACTGGGCGACATCTTTCTCGATCTTGCCGCGCCAGCGCCGGGATTCCTTGCGTTGCAGCAACGGGGCCAAGGCTTGCAGCGTAGCCTTGCTGTCGCCCACCAAACCTTGCTCCACGGGGTAGCGCAAGCTGATCATGCGGCCATCGCGGTCGATCTGCACCGCGCGCGCCTGTCCTTCGGCGGGCAGGAACTCGCTATACGGAAATGCCGTGCCCACCATCAGCAAGGTATCGCAGTCGTTCATCATGCGCCAACTGGGCTGGGTACCCAACAGACCGATCGATCCGGTCACATAAGGCACGTCGTCTGGCAGGACCGACTTGCCCAGCAAGGCCTTGGCCACGCCGGCGCCCAGCAGGTCGGCGACATGCAGCAGTTCGTCGCAGGCATCCCCTGCCCCGGCGCCCGCCAGAATGGCTACCCGTTCTCCCTTGTTGAGGATATCGGCGGCGTTCTGCAGCGCTGTCGGCGCCGGTACGCCCGCATGCGAAGTAAAGCCGATACCGGTGTGTACCGTGCCATGTTCGCGCGGCGGATTTTGAACGGCGGGTAAATCCTGCACGTCGTTCGGCAAGATCAGGCAAGTGACTGCGCGGCGTTCCATGGCGATGCGGATGGCGCGGTCAATCAGGTGGCGCACCTGCACGGGGCTCGAGGCCACGTGGACGAAGTCGTGCGCCACGTCTTTGAACAGACTGACCAAGTCCACTTCCTGCTGGTAGTCGCCGCCCAGGGCGGTACGGGCCTGCTGGCCCACCAGCGCCACCACGGGCTGGTGATCCAGCTTGGCGTCATACAGGCCATTGAGCAAATGGATGGCGCCCGGTCCGGACGTCGCCATGCAGACGCCCACCTGGCCGGTGAACTTGGCGTGTGCGCAGGCCATGAAGGCAGCCATTTCTTCATGGCGGGCCTGCACGAACTCCAGCGGCTCGGTGGTGCGCCCGAATGCCCCGATCAGGCCATTTATGCCGTCACCGGGGTAGCCATAGATACGCTGGATGCCCCACTGCGCCAAGCGCGACAAAATAAAGTCCGACACCGTTTGCATGCCTGCTCCCATAGAGGGTTTCTATGGGAGTAGGCATAGCAAGCGGCGTGCCTGTCAGGACAGGGGCGCGGCTAGTTTTCGGCCGCTTGCGGTTTCCCTTCTTCGCGGGGAATCGCATAGCCGGCCCGGGTGTATTCTTCGAGCCGGTTGTACAGCGTCTTGGCGCTGATGCCCAGCACCGCGGCAGTCTGTTTTTTCACCCCGCCGCAGCGTTCCAGGGTGGCCATGATTAGGCGGCGGTCGGCTTCAGCCAGCGTAACGCCCAGCGGCACGGATACCCGCGCCGATTGCCCACCGCCGTCGGGCGCGATCTGGGGCTGCAGTACGTCGGCCGCCAGGATACCGTCTTCGGCCATGATGTACGCCCGTCGCACATAATTCTTCAGCTCGCGGACGTTGCCGGGCCATCCGTACTGGTAAAGCGCTTGCCTGGCCTGTTCGGAAAACTGCTTGTCCTCGCCGTACTTCTCGTTCAGCGCGGCCAGGAAACGATCGGCAAGGAACAGGATATCGGTGCCGCGCTCGCGCAAAGGCGGCAACTCGACGGGGAACACGCTCAGCCGGTAATACAGGTCTTCGCGCAGCTTGCCTTCCTGGATAGCCTGTTCGGGATTGCGATTGGTGGCCGCCACGATACGGATATCGCAGGCCACTTCACGGTGGGTTCCCACCCGCATGAACCGCCCGGTTTCCAGCACACGCAGCAGCTTCACCTGCAAGTCCAGCGGCATCTCGGTAACTTCATCCAGGAACAGCGTGCCGGCATCCGCGCGCTCGAAATAGCCTTTGTGCTGGCGGTCGGCTCCGGTAAAGCTGCCGCGCTCGTGGCCAAACAATTCGCTTTCAATCAGGTGGGGCGAGATCGCGCCGCAGTTCACGGCAATGAACGGCTTGTTGCTGCGGTTGCTGAGCTCGTGGATGGCGTGCGCGGCCAGTTCCTTGCCGGTGCCGCTTTCGCCGATCAGCAGCGTCGTGACATCCGTGGTCGCCACGCGCGCCAGTTGGGTATACAGCTGCTCCATCGATTCGGACTGCCCCAGCAGCTTGCCAAAGCGGCCCGGCTCCTGGAAGGGCGTGTCGTCCCTGGCCGAACCACGGTCGGCCGCGACACGGTTCAGGATCTCGACCAGGCGATCCATGCATACCGGCTTGACCAGGTAATCAGTGGCCCCCAGGCGCAGCGCCTCGACGGCATTGTCCATACTGCCGTGGCCGGTGATCACCACCACTTCGGCCTCGGAATTGGGCATGCGGCTGAAGATTTCCATGCCGCTGTCGCCCGGCAGCCGGACGTCGGTCAGGACCAGATCGGGCTGCTGACGCTGCAACTGAATCACCGCATCTTTCATAGTCGCGGCCTGCGCGACCGAAAAGCCATGCTCGCGCGCGATTTCAGCCAGCACCTCGCGTATCGCGGCGTCATCATCCAGAACGAGCAAGTGAGGCATTGCTACTCCGTTACAAAATCAGACAAGGCAAAAAAATCGTGCCAGTGTTTGGTGTATTGAGCATACCTCGTGATGGACCGGTTTGATGGCCCTGGGGGTAAGTCGCCCACCAACGTTTGCCAATGTTTGCACATGGTTGCAAATGCGTGTACGGGCTGCCGTATCATCCGACAAACACGCTAAATCCAGTGCGGGCCCATCCGGCCCCGCTACACGCCCGGGGGAACGCATGCAGGCCATTTCGCCCGGCCAGACCAGGCCGGCAATCCGTTCGTCTATGCACAATGAAGACGCCTTTGCCGGCATGTGCACACTGATGCGCGAATTCGGCGTACAAATGGCTCGCGCAGCCCGCAGCGACGCCACGGTATTCATTACCGGAGAAAGTGGCACCGGCAAGGAAATGATAGCCCGCGCCATCCACGACGGCAGCGACCGCAGCAAGCATCCTTTCGTGGCCGTCAACTGCGGGGCCATCAGCAACTCTCTGGTGCATGTGCAGCTCTTCGGCCATGAGAAAGGCAGTTTCACCGGCGCGCTGGGGCAAAGCGCCGGCTACTTCGAATCGGCCAGCGGCGGCACCCTGTTCCTGGACGAAGTCACCGAGATGTCGGACGCGCTGCAGGTCCA
>DASPIV010000527.1:0-8030 GCA_035628955.1 Bordetella sp. | reverse complement strand
CGCCAAGCCGCGCCGCCTGCGCTACAAAGCCCTTAAATAAGCGAGATCCGCCATGCTGTTGCAAGCCGCCGATTCGACCTTGCTGATCGTCGATATGCAAGAACGCCTGCTGCCCGCCATCGCGCATGGCGCGGAATTGGTGGATACGGCAAGCAAGCTGGCGCAGGGCGCGCGCCTGCTCGACGTGCCGGTGGTGGCCACCGAACACAACAGCGGCGCACTCGGGCCCACCATCGAACCGCTGCGCGGCTCGGTGCAGGCGGTTTTCCAGAAGCGGCATTTTTCGGCCGTGCGCGAGCCGGGTTTCGAGGCCTGGCTTCCGCCCGCGCGGCGCACGGTGCTGGTGGTAGGCTGGGAAGCCCATGTATGCGTGCTGCAAACCATCGTGGGCCTGCTCGAACTGGACTATCGCGCCGTGCTGGTGTCGGACGCGGTCGGGTCGCGCAGGCCGTCCGACCAGCACGCGGGCATGCGGCGCATCCGTGCGTCGGGCGCCACCGTGGTCACCGCCGAGATGGCCTTATTCGAATGGATGGAAAATTGCGACCATCCCCATTTCCGCGACGTGTTACGTTTGGTGAAATAAGCCGCCGGTCGGGCAACATCTGCGCGCGCCACCCGGCGCCAATCCTACCCATGGATACAATTTATGGGCATCCCTAACAGCTCAATGCGGTGCTTTTTGCGATTCTGAAGGTTCAAAAGTCTGTGGGGGACGCCGTAGTGCCTGATTGTCTGGCCTAGTCTGATTCCAGCGCGCTGTCCCGGGCACAACAATAGGAGCCTCATCATGATGAAAATTGGAACTCTCTCGAAAATTGGCATGGCTATCGTGCTTGCCGGGTCCATGGCTGGATGTTCGTCGTGGGACGGCATGAGCCACCGTCAGAAAAGCACCGTGGGCGGCGCCGCTGTCGGCGGCGTGGCCGGTGCGGTAATCAGCAACGGCGGCATCCTGGGCACGGTGGGTGGTGCGGCCTTGGGCGGCATCATCGGCGACCAGGTCGGCAAATAGGGTTGTCGTCATCCGCTTCTTTGCAAATAGCCTTGGCATGAGCCGGCCTGCATAGCCGGGCGGCGTGTAAAGGGCCGAAGGCCTGAGTCCGGTTTCGACCGGCTCAGGCTTTTTTGTTTGCGCACGATGCGACGTGCTCAATCGCCGTTGGTCACCTGGATGATGCGGGAAACCAGCTCGGCCGTGTTCTTGGCGCTGAGCTTGCGCATGAGCCGCCCGCGGTGGACTTCGACGGTGCGGTGCGAAATACCCAGTTCAAACGCGGTTTCCTTGCAGGTCAAGCCGTTGACGATGAACCCGGCGATTTCCTGTTCGCGCGGCGTGAGCGAGGCGGTCTTGCTGGGCGGGCGATGCTGGATGCGGTCGAAATTCCAGATCATCAGGTTGAAGGGGTCTTGCGGGGTCAGCGTCACGCCGCGCGCCCTGGCCCAGAAAATTTCTTTGCTGTGATGCTGCATGAAACGCTCGTCTTCATACGTGGTGTTGTGGCGCAGGGCATTGAGGCAGCGTTCGCCGATTTCGTAGTAGTCGGCACTGCAGGGATACAGTTTCAGGATCAGTTCGCCGGTCAGCGCTTCGACTGAATAGCCGAACAGGGACGCAAAGGCCTTGTTGCAACGCAGTATGCGCCGATGCTCGGTCATGATCAGCGGCGAGGGCGATTCGCGGAACGCCAGTTCTTCCAGTTGGGTTTCGGTCATATGCGTAAAACTACGTATGTGGGTACGTGTGTGCACTTATAGACGTACGTATGGCGAGTGCTCATCATATGCCAAAGAACGAACCCATGGAGCAGCATCATGCAGAAGCACAGCGTATCGCTGGTCGGTAGCGGCCACACCAAATTCGGCCGGCTCGACGCACTCAGGCTCGAAGACCTTATCGTTTCCGCCGCGCGCCAGGCGCTGGACGACGCGGCCGTGCCTGCCAGCGAAGTCGATGCGGTATTCCTGGGCCATTTCAATTCCGGCATGGTGGGCGATGGCTTCGCGTCGTCACTGATCCACCAGGCCTCGCCCGACTTGCGCTTCACGCCGGCCACGCGTTGCGAAAACGCCTGCGCCTCCGGCGCGGCGGCCATCGCCGCTGGCGTGGCTGCCATCCAGGCCGGGCAGGCCGAGGTCGTGCTCGTGGTGGGTGCCGAGAAAATGACCCACAACAGCACTGCCGATGTCACGCGGGCGCTGGCGGGCGCCGGCTACCAGAACGACCCGGACGAGGCCGCGCTGAGCTTTCCGCAGGTGTTCGGCCTGGCCGCTCGGCAATACACCGAGCGCTACCAGGATCCGCTTGCGGCCATGGCGGCCATTGCCGCCAAGAACCACGCCAATGCCATGCGCAACCCGCTGGCGCACATGCAGCGGGCACTCGATTTCGACGCCTGCAATACCGTGTCCGAGCGCAATCCCCTGATCGCGCCGCCACTGCGGCTGACGGATTGCTCGCTGGTCACCGACGGCGCGGCCGCCGTGGTGTTGGCCAGCGCCGAACGCGCGCGCGACTTCCAACGCGAAGTCGCCTTGCGCAGCATGGTGCACGTCAGCGACCTGCTGCCCATGGCTGCGCGCGATTTCCTGGCCTTCGAGGGGCCGCGCAAGGCCATCGGCGATGCCCTGGGCCGCGCGGGCATTCAGCTCGCCGACCTGGATTTCGCCGAAGTCCACGATTGCTTCACCATTGCCGAACTGCTTATCTACGAAGCCATGGGCCTGGCGCCTGCCGGCCAGGGGCATCGCGTACTGGACGATGGCACGGTCATGCGCGGGGGCTCGCTGCCCGTGAACCTGTCGGGCGGCCTGAAGGCCAAGGGCCACCCGGTGGGCGCCACCGGCGTGTCCATGCATGCCATGTCGTTTCGCCAGCTTACCGGGCGGGCGGGCGATATGCAGCTCGACGGCCCCGCACTGGGCCTGGTGTTCAACATGGGCGGAGCCGCGGTCGCCAATTACGCGTCGGTACTCGAAGCAAAACGGGTGTAGGCATGAATGTCGCCAACTGGCTTCATGCGCGGGCCTTGCAGACGCCGGCCGCACCGGCCCTGTACGAAGGGGCCGAATGCCGCGCCGACTACGCTGCATTCGCCGGACGCGCCGCGGCCTTGTCCGCCGCCATGGCGGCCGAGCAGGGCGTGCGCGCGGGCGACCGCGTTGCCCTGTACCTGCCCAACCGCGTCGAATACCTGTACGCCATGTACGCGGCCTGGTGGATCGGGGCGGTAGTGGTGCCCATCAATTACAAGCTGCACGTGAAAGAGGCAGGCTGGATCGCCGCCAATGCCCAGGCGTCATTGATCATCACCGATGCCGGCGGTGTGTTCGATCCGGCCCTGCTGCCCCCGGGATGCCGCGAGCTGGGCGTGGATACCGACGCTTTCACCTCGGCCCTGCGCAATGCGGGCGAGTCCGCCGCACCTACGCCGGCCGCACCTACGCCGGCCGCACCGGATTCGCTGGCATGGCTGTTCTACACATCGGGCACCACGGGCCGCCCGAAGGGCGTCATGCTCAGCCACGCCAACCTGGTGGCCATGGCGCTGTGCTATCCGTATGACGTCGACAGCGTGTCCGCCAGCGATGCCTGGCTCTACGCCGCGCCCATGTCGCACGGCGCGGGGCTGTACAACTTCATGTTCGTGCGCGCCGGCGCGCGCCATGTCGTGCCGGCATCGCGCGGATTCGACACGGCCGAAATTTTCGACCTTGGGCGCCAGTTGGGCAACCTGTGCCTGTTCGCCGCGCCCACCATGGTCAAGCGCATGGTCCGGGATGCCCCGCCCCATATCCAGGGCCTGCGCACCATCGTGTGCGGCGGCGCTCCCATGTATGCCGCCGACATGGTCCAGGCGCTCGATGTACTGGGTCCGGTGCTGGCCCAGATATACGGCCAGGGCGAAAGCCCCATGACCATCACCGCCATGCGCAAAGAGGTCATCGCCGACCGCGGCCAGCCCGGGTGGGAAGCGCGCATTGCCTCGGTGGGCACCGCGCAGTCCAGCATGGAAGTGCGGGTGGTCGACGCGGCGTTCAACGACCTGCCCGCCGGCACGTGCGGCGAGGTCGTGACGCGCGGCCCGGCCGTCATGAGCGGGTACTGGCGCAATCCCGACGCCACCCGCCACACCTTGGTCGACGGCTGGCTGCGCACCGGCGACATAGGCTTCCTGGGCCCCGATGGGTTCCTGACGCTTACCGACCGTTCCAAAGACGTGATCATCTCGGGCGGTACCAACATCTACCCCCGCGAGGTCGAAGAAGCCATTGCCGGCCACCCGGGGGTGTTCGAGGTGGCGGTGGTAGGCGCCCCGCACCCCGAATGGGGCGAGGAAGTGGTGGCTTTCGTGGTGGCCCGGCCGGGCGGCCAGGCGCCCGATGCGGCGGCGCTGGAAGCCTGGTGCCGCGCCGAAATGGCGTCGTTCAAGAAGCCGCGGCGCTATGTGTTCTGCGCCGAGCTGCCCAAGAACAGCTACGGAAAGATACTCAAGACAGAGTTGCGGGCGCTGGCAAAGCCGGGCGGCGCCCAAGCGGTTTAGGCCTGTCGCGGGCCATACAAAGCGCGCATGCGCACATAATCAGGAGGAGTCATGAAACGTCGTGAATTCATCAAGGCATCCGGGCTGTTGACTGGTGCGGGCGCGCTGGGCGGCCTGTCCCTGCCGCTGTATGCCCAGGACAAGGTCACATTCAAGTTCGACAGCTACGTATCCGAGACGGCGGGCCCGTCGTGGCTCGACCGCTGGTTCCTGAGCGAACTTGAAAAGCGCTCGGGTGGCGCGGTCAAGGTGCGGCGCTACTGGTCCGCATCGTTGAACAAAGTGGGCGAACACTTGTCGGCGGTGCGCGACAACACCTCCGAAATGAGCCTGATATCCCCGGGATACTACCAGGCCGATCTACCGGTTACGCGCGGGCTGGAATGGTACTTCCGCATGAACCGGGCCGATGCCATGCTGCAGGTGTGCCACGATGTGTATGGCCAGTTCGAACCGCTGCGCGACGAATGGGAAAAGCGCCACCGCGCCAAGGTAATGTACTGGACCAACTGGAACTATGCGCCGCTGATCACGCGCACGCCCATCAAGTCGCTGGACGACATCAAGGGCAAGCGCATCCGCGGTTACGGCGTGGCTACCGATGTGATCGAACGCCTTGGCGGCACGGCGGTACCCATGGCCGCGCCCGAGGTCTATACGGCGCTGGAACGCGGTGTGCTCGATGGTGTCTATGGCTTCGACTTCATTACCGCGGTGGCCTACAAACTGCATGAAATCGCCCCGCACTTCACCGACATCGGCGATGGCCCGCATGCGCCGGCCGCCACGGTCATCAACGTCGATGCATGGAGCGCATTGCCGGGCGGTGTCCAGGAAACCTGCAACGAACTCGTTGCCGAGATCTATGGCGGCCAGTATTCCACCATCATGAACAAGGTGCTGCACGACTATGTCGGCAAGGCCAGGAACGAAGGCGTCAAGTTCCATGTGCTCGACGATGCCCAGAAACAGGCGGCCAAGGCGCTGATTCAACCCGCGCAAGTAAACGGCTGGATCGAAAAAGTGGCCGGGCCGGCCGGCATCGACGGTAAACAGATGCAGGCGCTCATCGATCAAGCCATCGCCAAGCACGATCCCAGCGGCACGCTCATGCGGCCTTCCGAAATCGCGGCACAAGCCTGATCCCGGGCCGCCCATTCACGTGGGCGGCCACCGCGCGCACGCGCAATCTCGATGGGAGGGCCGCATGCGGCAACTCGAGAATTTCTTCAAGTCGTTATCGAACGGGCTGGGTGCGATTGCACTGGCCTTCCTGCTGTTCCTGATGCTGGGCACAACGCTGGACGCCGTTGCCCGCAGCATATGGGGCCGCCCGATTTCCGGGGTGTTCGAACTGGCCGAACTGAGCATGGTGATGGTGGTTTTCCTGGGCCTGGGCTGGACCAAGCTGGACAACGCGCACATACGCGTTACCTTGCTGGTCGAACGCATGCCGCCCGGCGCAGCCCGCGTTGCCGAGGCTCTTTCATGGGGGCTGGCGGCGGCGCTGCTGCTTATCCTGGCCGTGCCCGCCACGCAGGACGCCATGCACTCGTTCGCCATCCGCGAATTCCGGTGGGGGTATATCGAATTCCCGATCTGGTGGGCCAAGATCGCGCTTGCGCTGGGGCTGTGGTTCGGCTTCCTGCAACTGGCGTTCCATGCGCTGTATGTGGCCGTGCGCGGCGCGCCTGTCAAGCCTGACGTCCTGGAAGGCCATCATGGATGAATTCGTTGTAGCGACCATCGTCGCCACCTGCCTGATTTTCGTCTTCATGGCGATCGGTACGCCTGTGTTCGCCGCGCTGGGGTTGGCGGGCGTGGCGGGCATCGTCATGATCGAAGACCTGGATTTCGTGCTGAATCGCCTGAAGGCGTTTTCTTATCACCAGTCCGCCTCGTACCTGTTGACGGTGGTGCCGCTCTTTATCCTGATGGGCGCGTTCGCCCACCATGCGGGCGTGGGGCAAAAACTCTTCGGCGTCGCGCGCAAATGGGTAGGGCACCGGCCGGGCGGCCTGGCCATGGCCAGCATCCTGACGTGCGCGGGTTTTGCCGCCACCTCGGGTTCCAGCGTGGCCACGGCGGCCACGGTGGGATCGGTAGCCATACCCGAGATGCGCAAGGCCGGCTACGACCCCCGCCTTTCGGCCGGCGCGGTGGCCGCCGGAGGCGTACTGGGGGTCTTGATACCGCCCAGCGTGCTGCTGATTTTCTATGCCGCCCTGACCGAAGTATCGGCCGGGAAGATGCTGGTGGCCGGTGTGATTCCAGGCATCTTGTCCACCGTGGTGTTCATGGCCGGTATCTGGGTCATCAGCCGCGGCACGGCCACGGCCGCCCGCCCACTGCCGCGCGAAACCTGGGGCACTCGCCTTGCATCGCTGACGGATGCGTGGCAAGTGCTGGTGCTGTTCGCGGTGGTGCTGGGCGGAATCTACCTGGGTTTCGTGACGCCGACCGAAGCCGGCGCGGTGGGCGCATTCGTCGCGTTCATAATGTTGCTTGCCTCGCGCCAGCCGTTCCCGGCTTTGAAGCGACAGCTGCTGGAAAGCTGCCGGTCTTCCATCACGACGACGGTAATGATCCTGTTCACGATGATAGGGGCCGGCATATTCAGCTACTTCCTGAGCCTGGCGCAGATTCCGCAAATGATCGCGACCACGGTGGTCGAAGCCCAGGTGCCGTCCCTGGCGGTGATCTTCCTGTTGCTGGCCGTGTATTTTCCATTGGGCATGTTCCTGGATGCCTTTTCGATGCTGGTCATTACGCTGCCGATCATGTTTCCCACGGTGGTGTCGCTCGGTTATGACCCGATCTGGTTCGGCATCCTGGCCGTGAAAATGTGCGAAATCGGCCTGATTACGCCGCCCATGGGGCTGAACGTGTATGTAATCGCGGGCATCGACCGCAGTACCTCGCTGACGCAGATATTCCGGGGGGCATGGTGGTTCGTGCTGATGGAAATCGTGACCACGCTGATCCTGTTCTTTTTCCCGATCATCGTGACGTGGTTGCCGGACAACATGCTGGGCAAATAAGCGATACCGACCGACTCAACCTGAAGGAGCGACAACATGGCTGGACGGCTTGAAGGCAAGACGGCGGTGGTGATGGGGGCGGGCTCCGTCGGGCCCGGCTGGGGCAATGGCAAGGCCGCCGCCGTGCTGTTTGCCCGCCAGGGCGCCAGCGTCGTCTGCGTTGATATCAATCTCGAGGCGGCACAGGAAACCGCGCGCCTCATCGCAGCCGAGGGCGGCCTGGCCCTGGCGCTGCGGGCCGACGTCACGCGGCTGGCCGACATCGCGGCCGTGCAGCAGCAAGCGCTGGCCGCCTACGGCCGGGTCGACATCCTGAACAATAACGTCGGGATCGTCAGCGTGGGCGGCGTGGTGCAGGTCGAAGAAAGCGAGTGGGACCGCGTATATGCCATCAACCTCAAGAGCTGCTTCCTGGCCATGAAACAGTTCATTCCGGCCATGCGCG
>DASPIV010000526.1:0-4632 GCA_035628955.1 Bordetella sp. | reverse complement strand
TCGAATCGAACGTGCGTTCCGCCTCGGTGGTGGGCATCGTGGGCGCGGGCGGCATCGGCACCGTGCTGTGGGAAATCATCCGCAGCTTCCAGTACGCGGAGACATGCGCGGTGATGATCATCATCGTCGCCTTCGTCGTGGTGATCGATCTGCTGTCGGCGCGAATCCGGCGCGCACTGATCTGACGCAGGGAAGCGGGTTCGTGCAAAGTGCTCGACGAGCCCAGCCGTTGTAGCGCGAACTGGCTTCCTGGGCCGAGATTGTGGGTCTGAGGTGGATGCGCTGCATCAGTGTCGCAGCGTGTGCATCTACGGTGTGTCGTTTGCAGCAGTGACGAAGTGCTCGTTGAAGAGACGTTGCGGGGCCTTCTGCCCACAACGGTGTCGCGCCCCCTGCGGGAGCCAGACACCTGGCAATACCCGAAGGCCGCTTCGGGTAGCAACCGTCAAACGGCCATTCTGCCGCGCACCAGCGTCAGCAATTGCCGCGCCGCTATTTCGGGTGCGCCGTTGTTGGGCAATCGCGTAATCGTGCGGCCTGCGGGCCACTCCAACGGCAACGACGCCTGCCGCAGCCGCGCCGCGATCTGGGCGGGTGTTTCGCGGCCGCGTGCAGCGAGGCGCTGCGCCAGGACCTCGGCATCGGCCACGACTTCCACTGCCACCATGCCGGGATAGCGCGCGTGGGCCGCCGCAAGGTGGGTCCGCGAGCCGTTGAGAACCACCGCGGCGCCGCTGGCCAGCCAGGCGTCGATTTCGACACCTATGCCGTACCGCAAGCCATGGCTTGCCCAATGCAGGGCGAAGCAGCCCATGAGTACCCGCCGTTCGAACTCGGCTTCGCTCAGGCTGACCGAGGCTTCATCGGCGCCGCTGGGGCGAGTGATGTAGCGGTGCGCCACCAGTACGGGCTCGTGCGGCAGCAGGGTAGAGCGCAGGCAGCGCAGCATGGTGTCTTTGCCGCTGCCTGATGCGCCCATCAGGTAGACCAGGCGGTCGCCGCGCCGGTCCGCGTGGGCCGGTGAAAGGTACGTCGCGATATCCGCGCTCATGATGCGCCGCCAGCCAGGTAACGCGCCCCAGCGCCGTCGCGGCAGGTACCGTCAAAACCATAGTGGCGCGCCACGATGAAGTCTGCGCCGGCCTGCGGCTCTACGTACAGGCTGACCGCATGCACCGGCATCGGCGCCCGCAATGCCGGGCTGCCCAGTGCCTCGAGCCGGCTATCGGCCGCGGCCAGGTCGCTGGCGTCCAACTGGCCCGTCAGAGTGATGTGGAAGGTGTAGGTGTCGAAGACATAGGGGTAGCCCCAGCGTTCCAGCATCCGGCGTTGCGGCGGGCTGAGCGACTGCGGCGCCCGGCGCGCCAGTTCGGCGGCCGAGGCTGGCGCGCGGAAGCCGTCCAGCCTCGCGACTGCCGTGTCGGCCAGTGCATTCATGCGGCGCAGGGCGCGGGGGTCGTCTATGCACCAGGCCAGGAAGCCGCGCAATGGTTCGCGGCGCAGCGGTATGCCAAATGCATCGTAGCCCGTTGCCAGCGCCCGCACGGCCTGGTCCAAGCCGGCGGCATCGGTGCCCGGGCGCAACCGGAACGGCGGCTTGAGCGTGGCGTGCAGGCCATAGCGGCGCGGCGCCCGAGTCCACGTCTCTTGCCGGGCATCGGTACCGGCGGGGTGTGGCAGGCTGGCGCCCGTGTCCGCGCAACGGCCCAGCCAGCGTTGGCCAAGCTCGCGCCAGGCGCCTACGGGCGCCAGGTACAGTGCATAACGATAGGCTTGCGGCATGGGAGCGCTAGGCGGCGATGCGCTGGGCTTGGTGGGTTTCGAAACTGCGCGTGGCATGCCGCAGCACGCCGCCGACAATCGCGGCGCACACGCGCGGTACGCCAGCCAGGCTGTCGTCGACCACGATGGCGTCGGCAACCTGCCCCGCGGCCAGGGTGCCGCGATCGGTCAGGCCGGCGGCGCGCGCCGGATTGGCCGACACCAGGCGCCAGGCCTGCGCCAGCGGCGCGATACCCAGTTCGGCCAGCCGCAATGCGGCGGCCAGTGGGGCAGGGTAGTAATAATCCGAGGTCAGCACGTCGCACAACCCGGCGCGCACCATCTCGGTGGCATTGGGCGCGCCGGTATGGCTGCGGCCCCGCACGACGTTGGGGGCGCCGAATACGATGGCGTTGCCCAGGTCGCGCGCGACGCGCGCCGCATCGGGTGTCAGCGGAAACTCGGCCACGCCGCAACCGAGTTGATGGTAGTAGCGGCGGGTCGATGCATCGGGGTCGTCGTGCGAGGCGACGGCCAACCCGGCATCGCGCGCGCTGCGCGCCAGTTCGCGCATGGCGTCGCCCACATCGTCGGCCGCCGCCATGGCCTGGCGGATGCGGGCCTGGAAGGTATCCAGGTCGCACTCGGCGCGATCGGCATACTGCAGCAGCTTGCGGTCGTCTCCCAGGCGGCGCGCCATCGAGGGCAAGTGGTCGTTCAAGGCCAGGAACTGCACCTGGCCGGCACGTATCCATTGCTGGGCGATGTCGACGCCGTCCACGTGGTGGGTCTCGAACCGCAGGTGTACATGATGCCGCGCCCCCAGGGACTGCCGCATGCGCCCCAGCGAATCGAACATGCGCTGGGCATATGGCTCGCCGCGCAGGCCGCCTTCCCAGGACAGGGTGACGCCATGGAATTCGGTGGTGATGCCGTTGGCCAGCAGTTGGCGGTCGACGTCGTGCAGGGCCGCGTCGTACGGAAAGCTCACGCCGGGGCGCGGCATGACGGCACGCTCGAACGCGTCGCCATGCAGGTCGACGATGCCCGGCAGCACGAGCAGGTCGCCGGCGTCCAGCCAGGCGGCGCCTGGCGTGGGCGTGGCGCCGGCATCGCCGATACGGCCGTCGCGAAAAGTCAGTTGGCCGGCGGCCAGCCCGGTGGGTGTCAACACGCGTCGCCCGGCAACGCCGGCCAGCATGGCAAGGGAGGAGGGATCGGGATTCATGCGCGACACCTTACCGGCACTCTATGACAACTGGATGTCTAGATGATTACGCATGCCCTGCCGGGTCGATTCAGGGGCTGTTCAAGTGCTTTCGTCGGCCACGACCAACTGCACCCAGTCACCCACGAAACGGGTCACGCTGTATTGCAGGGGGGCGCCGTCGCGGTCGACGTTCAAGGCTTCCACATTCAGAATGGGACGGGTCTTGGGCTGGCCCAGCAGGCGTGCCACTTCGGGAGTGGGCATGGCAGCCGTGATGCGCGACCACTTGCGCGTGTAGTCGGCAATACCGTAATGCGCATAAGTGCGCGAGATCGACCGCAGCTTGCGTAGATTGTCGGCGAAATCGGGAAAGCGCTTTTCGTCGACATAATGCTCGGACACGTCGACGCAGCGGTTTTCGGTCTTGCCCAGCGACTGTACGCGCAGCAGCGCCGAGGTCCGGCCCAGGCCCAATTGCCGGGCGATGTCGGCCGCCCGCACGCTTTGGCTGCCCAGGATGTCGATATAGCCCAGCATGCCCTGGCTGCGCAGGTTCTCGGAAAAGCGGGTGCGCTTGCCAATGGCGTAATCGATGGCGTGTTCTTGCACGAAGGTGCCGCGGCCCTGCTCGATGCGCACCAGGCCGCTTTGTTCCAGTTCGCCCATGGCGCGGCGGATGGTGTGCCGGTTTACCGAGAACTTGGCGGCCAGTTCGGGTTCGGGCGGCAGTTGCTCACCCGCCGCATAAAGTTTGTTGCGGATGTCTTCGGCCAGCAATTCGCCTATTTGCCGCCAGACGGCGACGCCCGATCCTCTCTCGACCATGGTGGTAATCCGTTCCGTAATGTCGTCTTCATGTTGGACGGCCATGATTGTGCACCAGTCGCGCGCCGCTGTGGCACGAACGGGGCGTAATGCCACGCTGTCACGAAACCTTCATGCCGCGATGCTTTACTGGCGCTGTGTTTACTAAATCTAGTGGTCTAGACGTTTAGAGGAATGCATGCAGACTGTAAATTCTACTCCTGCCGATGCCCACGGCCGGCGCGCGGCGTGGATGCGGGTGCTGGCACTGGCCGAACCGGGGGTGCTGGACCAGGCGGTCCAGGCGCTGGGACCTTTGCCGGTCCACAGCACGCTGCGCCCGCCCGAAAGCGGCATGGCCATGGTGCGTGCCCGCAGCGGCGGCACCGGCGCGCAGTTCAACCTGGGCGAGATGAGCATCACCCGCTGTGCCGTCACGCTCGAGAGCGGCACGATGGGTGTGGGCTATGTGCCTGGACGCGCGCGGCGCCATGCCGAACACGCCGCCGTGCTGGACGCGCTGCTGCAGCGCGACGAGTGGCATGACCGCATCCAGGCGGGTGTCATCGCGCCGCTGGCGCAGGCGCAGGCCGAACGTGCACGGCACCAGGCGCGCGTGGCCGCGCAGACTCAAGTGGAATTTTTCACGATGGTGCGGGGGGAAGACTGACATGACGCCCGGGCAGATAGCTTCATTCGGCGTACCGCCGGCGGCCGGGTTTGCCGATACCGTAACGCAGTCGCAGCAGACCTTCCGTGCTGCGCTGCAAGCCCTGGCGCACCCGGGCAGCATTCAGGCCATCGCCGCCGATTGCGGTGTGCCGCCAGGCTTGTCGTCCGGCATGACGGCCGTGCTG
>DASPIV010000525.1:0-2157 GCA_035628955.1 Bordetella sp. | reverse complement strand
GCCCGCGCCCATCCGCCACGAGGTCGGTCAACAGGGGGACCAGGCGGCCGCTGGCGATGTGCGGGTCGGCCTGATAGTTGGCGAGCTGCGCAAGGCCATTGCCCGCCATCACCGCTTGCGCCACCAGTTCCGGGTCATTGAAGACCTGGTGTCCCGGCAATGCCACCTTGACCAGCTTGCCGTCGACCTTGAATTCCCATTCGTGCGGCTTGCCGGAGTCCTTCAGCCGGAACGCAATGATCCGGTGCGATTTCAACTCGTCGATAGAGGCGGGCGCGCCGGCTCGCTCCAGGTAGCTGGGCGCCGCGCATACGATCAGCCTCATTGGCGCGATTTTCCTCGCGACGATGTCCGCTTCCTGGATGCGCCCGTTGCGTATGGCCACATCCACCTGGTCGCCCGCGAAGTTGGTGTGGCGGTCGTCCAGGTCGAATTCGAGGCGGATTTGCGGGTACTGCTTGCAAAAGGCCGGCAGTAGCGGCGCCACGCACTTGCGTCCGAACCCGACGGTTGAGCTGACGCGCAGCAGTCCCGCCGGCACATCCCCCGCGTCTTTCATGTTTTCCACCGCGCGTGTCAGGTGGTCGACGCTGGGCAGGCATTCCTCGAAGAACTGCAGGCCCTCGGGCGTCAGTGAAACATGGTGGGTGGATCGATCGAGCAGCCGCACATTGAGGCGGGATTCGAGCCGGGCCACGCTGCGGCTGACCGCCGGTGCCGAAATGCCCAGCTCGCGGGCCGCCGCATTGAAGCCGCCGTGGGTGGCGACCTTCATGAACGCAATGATTCCAGCGAAATTCTTCCCAGCTGACATGCAGATTCGATGCTGAAGAGAGTTGGAGGGCCGGCGGCGCCAGCGGCTTTATAACTTCCTGGCAATCGACCGGTCAATGGCGGGCAAACGGCATGCCCCGGCGGGTTCAAACGCCCAGGCCGCCACCATAAGGCCGGGAAAAATCGCACACATCGCGCGCGATGCGGGCGATTTCCTGGTAGAACATGGTGTTGGACTGTTTGGCGTACATGGCGCAGTACATCGACGTCGGCATCGGCTTGGTGGTGCGCGCCAGCACTAGCTTGCGGCTCTTGAACAGGTCCGAGAAATACCCGGTGGCGATGCAGGCCACGCCAAACCCCGCCACGGTCAGCCCCACCATGGCCTGCAGGCTGTTGATGGTGAACAGGTTCGACTGCGAGGTATAGGGCGCCAGCCATTCATCGTAAATGGCGTTCAGGGCCGAATCCGGATCCTGTCGGATGATGTTCATGCGCGAGATGTCTTCCGGCGTGTAGACCTTGGCCGGCGAAATCACCGCCGGGCTGCCCGCCCAACCGAAGTCGACTTGCGCAATCGGTTCGATCTCCAGGTGCGGATGGCGGATTTCCCAATGCAGGATCGCCATGTCGAGCTGGCCGTTCAGCAGGCTTTGCTGCAGCTGCCATGCCATGCCGATCTTGGGCTGCACGATCAGCTCGGGAAAGGTGGTGCGCAAAGCCTGCATCAGCTGGGGCAGCCAGGTCATGGCCGTGATCTCGGTGATGCCCAGCCGCAGCGAACCCGAAAACGGCTTGAAGCCCTTCATCTTCAGCAGCATCTGGTCGCGCCGGCCGAGCAGGTCGGCCGCCATTTCCAGCAGTTCCTCGCCGGTGCGCGTCAAGGTGGCCTTCTGCCCGCTGCGGTTGAAGATCTGGATGTCGAAGCTGGTTTCCAGTTCCTGGATGCGCTTGGTAATGGCCGACTGAGTCGTGTTGAGCCGTTCGGCGGCATTGGCGAAGCCGCCGAGCTGCACCACCCAGTAGAGCGCTTCGATCTGCTTGAAGGTCAGCATGGCGGGCGGCGGCTCGGCGGCGTGCGGGGACGATCAGTCCACCGAGGCGCCCGACCGCTTCACGGCCTTGCCCCATTTTTCCACTTCGTTGGCCACGAAGCGCCGGCCTTCCTCGGGGGCGTAGACCAGCGGCTGGCCGCCACGATCCGCCAAGGCCCGGGCCATCTCGGGCGATTCGAGAATGGCGTTGACCTTCTGGTTCAAGTAGGCGACCACGTCGTCGGGCGTTTGCGCGGGCGCGAAGATCATGGCCCAGCCGACCGCCTCGAAGCCGGGCAGGCCGGATTCGGCCACGGTCGGCACCTCCGGCAATTGCGGCACGCGCTGG
>DASPIV010000524.1:0-3164 GCA_035628955.1 Bordetella sp. | reverse complement strand
CTGTCCGATGAGGCCATCGAGAACGGCTTCGCGGGCCCTACGCTGGGCCTGGAATTCGCCGGTACCGTGCTGCGTGCCGGCCCCGAGGCGGGCGGCGACTATCAGCCCGGCGATGCCGTGGTAGGCTTCGGGCCGGCCAGCTTCGCGAACCGCGTGCTGACCAAGGCCAGCGCCATCGCCCCTATTCCGCAGGGTATCTCGTTCGAGGCCGCGGCCACCATTCCCAGCACGTTCTTCACCGTGTATTACGCCCTGCACCACTTGGCGCAACTGGAAGAAGGCGAAAAAGTGCTGATCCATGGCGCCGCCGGCGGTGTCGGCATCGCGGCCATCCAGTTCGCCCAATGGCGCGGCGCAGAAATATACGCCACCGCGGGAACCGACGAAAAACGCGACTTCCTGCGCCTGCTGGGCGTGCAGCATATCTATGATTCGCGCTCACTGGCCTATGCCGACGAAATCCTGGCCGACACCGGCGGCCAAGGCGTCGACGTGGTGCTCAATTCCCTGGCCGGCGAAGCCATCAACCGCAATCTGCGCGTGTTGAAGCCGTTCGGCCGCTTTCTCGAATTGGGCAAGCGCGACTTCTACGAAAACACACGCATCGGCCTGAGGCCCTTCCGCAACAACATCAGCTATTTCGGCATCGATGCCGACCAACTGATGCACGAACGCCCCGCGCTGACCCGGCGCCTGTTCGGCGACATGATGGCGCTGTTCGCCCAAGGCGTGCTGCATCCGCTGCCCTACCAAGAGTTCGACGCCAACGACATCGTCGACGCCTTCCGGTACATGCAGCAGGCCCGCCAGATCGGCAAGATCGTCATTACCTACCGCAACGGCATCCGCCAGGTCCAGGCGGCCGCGCAGGCCCCGGCCCCCCAGCCGGCCACGCTGAGCCTGCCCGAAGAGGCCACCTACCTGGTCACCGGCGGGTTGAGCGGCTTCGGCCTGCGCACCGCACAGTGGCTGGCCGACAAAGGGGCGCGCCATTTGGCGCTGGTCAGCCGCAGCGGGCCCGCCTCGGCAAGCGCGCAGCAGGCCATTGCAGCGCTGCAGGCGCGCGGGGTCAAGGTGCATGCCGCCGCCTGCGATGTCACCGACGGCCAGGCAATAGCGGCCTTGCTGCAGCAGCTGGGCAGCAGCCTGCCTCCGGTAAAAGGCATCGTACATGCCGCCATGGTGATCGACGACGGCCTGGTACGCAGCGCCAACGCAGAACAGATAGAACGCGTGCTGGCCCCCAAAATACTGGGAGCCTGGCACCTGGATGCCGCCACGCGCGGGCTGCCGCTGGACTTCTTCATCATGTTCTCGTCGGCCACCACGCTGTTTGGCAACCCGGGGCAGGCCAACTACGTGGCCGCCAACGCCTGGCTGGAAGGCCTGTCACGCCGCCGCCGCGCGCAAGGCCTGCCGGCTACCTGCGTGCGCTGGGGGGCGATTGACGACGTCGGCTACCTGGCCCGCAACAAGAAAATCAAGGATGCCCTGCAAAGCCGCATGGGCGGCGCCGCCCTGGCCTCGGACGCCGCGCTGATGGCGCTGGAAGACATGCTGCTGGCAGATGCCAGCGGCCTGGCCGTACTGGAACTGGATTGGCGCGCGCTGCGCCGCTTCCTGCCCAGCGCCGGCACGCCCAAGTTCAGCCTGCTGGCACGCCGCACCAGTGAGTCGGGCGAAGACAACAATGGCGCGCACGATATCGTCCACCTGTTGGCCACGTTGGACGACGCCGAGCTGCAGCCGATATTCGTCGACATGCTCAAGACCGAAATCGGCGAAATCCTGCGCGTGCCCATCGACAAGATCAACCCTGATCTGTCGGTCTACGACATGGGGCTGGACTCGCTCATGGGTGTGGAACTGGTCGTGGCGCTTGAAAACCGCTTCGGCATTCGCCTGCCCGTCATGGCCCTGAACGAAAGCCCGACCGTCACCAAGCTGGCCGACCGCCTGATCCAGTTGCTGCGCAATGACGGCGAGCCCGCGGGGCGCGACGCATTGCTGGCACAGGTGGAACAGGTGGTTGCCCAGCACACCGACGAAGTACCCGCCGAAGCCATGGCCAAGTTCGCCGACGACCTCAAAGCTGGCAGCGCCGATGCCAAACAACGCATGATCCACTGAATACTGTGAGCAACACCAAGAAAGGGCTGCCGGGCCTGTCCGCCGGCATCAAGGACAAGCTGATCCAACAAGCCCTGGAGCGCAAGCTGCGCCATGCTGGCCAGGAACAGGGCTCGCGCACCATGCCCTCGCCCTCGGCGCGCAAGAGCGCCATTGCGGAAGAGTTCTACCGCTTCGATCTGCATCCCGGCTATCGCCAGTTGCGCATCATGAACGAAGGGGCCGCCCGCCTGGGGGTGCGCAGCCCGTTCTTCAAGCTGCATGAAGGCACCGCCGGAGCGGAAACGCTTATAGGCGGCAAATCCTACGTCAACTACGCCAGCTACAACTATCTGGGGATGTCCGACGACCCGGTGGTCCACGCGGCAGCGCGCGAGGCCATGGAGCGTTATGGCACGTCGGTATCGGCCAGCCGCCTGGTGTCGGGTGAACGCCCCATCCATCGCGAGCTGGAACGCGCGCTGGCCGAAGTCTACGACGTGGAAGAGGCCATCAGCTTCGTCAGCGGTCATGCCACCAACGTGTCGTCCATCGGCTACCTGTTCGGCCCCCGCGACCTGATCCTGCACGACGAGTTCATCCACAACAGCGTCCTGCAGGGTGCGCAGTTATCGGGCGCGCGACGCCTGCCCTTTCCTCATAACGATTGGGCCGCGCTGGACACCATCCTGGAGGAACAGCGCCATCAATTCGAGCGCGTGCTGATCGTGCTGGAAGGTATCTACAGCATGGACGGCGATTTCCCCGATCTGCCGCGCTTTGTGGACATCAAACGCCGCCATAAAGCGTTCCTGATGGTGGACGAAGCGCATTCGCTGGGCGTAATGGGCAAGCGCGGGTATGGCATCCGCGAGCACTTCGGGCTGGCGGGCAAGGATGTCGATATCTGGATGGGAACGCTGAGCAAGACGCTGGCCGGATGCGGCGGGTACATTGCCGGCGAAGCGGCCCTGGTCGAGCACTTGAAGTTTCTGGCGCCGGGGTTCTTGTACAGCGTAGGCATGCCACCCAGCGTGGCGGCAGCATCGCTGGCG
>DASPIV010000523.1:0-3348 GCA_035628955.1 Bordetella sp. | reverse complement strand
CGTTGCAGCGGGCGGCATCGACCTGCGGCCGGGCGGGCCCTCCGGGCTGGGGGCGAAAGCGGATTGCCTGGGCGGTACACGTTTCGCCGCAGATGCGGCATTCGATGCCGTGGCGGGTCAGGCAGGCCGTGCCGGCGCAGGCGCGCCACGGCAAGCTGCCGGCCGCTGCGTATCCGGCCCGGGGCGCCTGCCCCGTCCGGCCCATCAATAATTGGCGCCGTGTGAATGCCATGTTGAAATCCCGTAAAACCTGTAAGGGATTATGGGTATCGGACCGGGGCGGCCTGCTTGACTGCGGTCAAGCAGGCATGGCCGCGGTTGACTCGCGTCAATCACGGCGCTCGGATCTCGCCCGCGGCCAGCGGCACCCCCGGGGTTAGCGCCAACTTTGCCGGGGCGGGCTTTCGATGTATGCTTCACGCCGCTGTCATGCACGTCGCGGGAGAGAGCGGCCCAGGTTCACCAGGGCCGCCGCCGAAGGCGCAATTCGCCCGGAATCGCTCAGGTAACCCATACCGCGCTGCATCGGCCTGTTGTGCCGGCTTTACGCCGGCATACGGCTGAACCAGCACTCTGGAGAGACCTGGCGCCATGGCCATAACCATGCGCAGCCCAGGCGCCGAAGGTGCAAACCCGCGTTTTCGCGGGGCAACTCTCAGGCAAAAGGACAGAGGGGCGGAAAATCCAGTCGGTTCTGGCGCTTTCCGCTTCCAGGCCGGCATATTCCGTAACCCTGGCGATGCCGCCGCACCGGAGCCTGCCCATGTCCGCCACCCTCAAACGCACTCCGCTGGCCGACACCCATGTCGCGGCCGGCGCCCGCATGGTCGACTTCGGCGGCTGGGACATGCCGCTGGCCTACGGCTCGCAATTGGAAGAGCACCACGCGGTGCGCCGCGATGCCGGCATGTTCGATGTTTCGCACATGCTCAACGCCGATGTCGCGGGGCCGGACGCCATCGCCTTCCTGCAACGCCTGGTGGCCAACGACGTGGCCAAGCTGACCGTGCCCGGCAAGGCGCTGTACACCTGCATGCTCAATCCCCAGGGCGGGATCATCGACGACCTGATCGTCTACTACTTCGCCGTGGACCAGTGGCGCGTGGTCGTCAATGCCGGCACGGCCGACAAAGACATCGCATGGATGCGGCGAGTGGCCGGCGCCGGCCAGTTCGACGTCGCCATCACGCCGCGCCGCGACCTGGCCATGGTGGCCGTGCAGGGGCCCAATGCCCGCGCCAAGGTCTGGGCCGCCCGCCCGGCCTGGCAAACCGCCACCGAGCCGCTGACACCGTTCGTGGCTGCCCAGGTGGCCGACGACACGCTGGTGGCGCGCACCGGCTACACGGGCGAAGACGGTTTCGAGATCGTCTTGCCGGCCGACCAGGTCGTGGCCCTGTGGAACGACCTGGCCGCGCAGGGCGTACGCCCCTGCGGGTTGGGCGCACGCGACACCCTGCGCCTCGAGGCCGGCATGAATCTGTACGGCCAGGACATGGACGAACTCACCCATCCGAACCAGGCCGGCCTGACCTGGACGGTGTCGCTGAAAGACCCGGCCCGCCGCTTCGTCGGCCGCGACGCCCTGGAGCAATTCGCCACGCCATGCGCTTTCGTCGGCCTGAAGTTGCAAGAGCGCGGCGTGATGCGCGCCCACATGACCGTGCATACGGCCCTGGGCACCGGCGAAACCACCAGCGGCACGATGTCGCCCACGCTGGGCGTGTCGGTAGCCTTTGCCCGGGTACCGCAAGGCGTGGAGCCCGGCCAGGCGGTCGAGGTCGACATCCGCGGCAAGCGGGTGCCTGCCCTGGTATGCAAATTGCCCTTCGTGCGCCATGGCAAGGCGGTCGAACACTCGTAAACTGGCAGCATGTGCCTGGCAGGGGTGCCGGCACATGCGCGCAAATCCCTAGGAGCTTCCATGAGCCTGCCCACCGATCGCAAGTACACCGAGTCCCATGAATGGGTCAAAGCCGAGGGCGATGTATTCGTCGTCGGCATCACCGATAACGCCCAGGAACAACTGGGCGATCTGGTCTTCGTCGGCGACGTCAACGTCGGCGCGAAGCTTAAGGCCGGCACTACCGCTGGCGTGGTCGAATCGGTCAAGGCCGCTTCCGACATCTATGCGCCCGTGTCCGGCGAGATCGTGGCCTTCAACGAAGAACTTGAAAGCACGCCCAACCTGATCAACGAATCGGCCTTCACCACCTGGATCTTCAAGATCAAGCCGGACGACGCGGCCGACGTCGAGAAACTGCTGGACGCCGCCGGCTACGAGGCCATCGCCAACGGCTGAACCGGCCGATGCCGCGCGGGCGGTTCATGCCCGCGCGGCCACTTTCCGCATCCGAGATACCCCATGTCGCGCGCCCTAGACACCCATACCGACTTCATCCCCCGCCATATCGGCCCAACCGCGGCCGACCAGGAAAAAATGCTCGCTGCTATCGGCTACGGCAGCCTGGATGCCTTGCTGCACGAAGTCGTGCCGCCTGCGATCCGTAGCCAGGCTCCGCTGGCGCTGCCTGCCTCGCGCAGCGAACCCGATGTGCTGGCCGACCTGAGGGCCGTGGCCGGGCGCAACCATGTCTATCGCAACTACATAGGCCAGGGTTACTACGGCACGCATACGCCCAACGTAGTCTTGCGCAACGTGCTCGAGAACCCTGCCTGGTACACCGCCTACACGCCGTACCAGCCCGAAATCTCGCAAGGCCGGCTCGAAGCGCTGCTGAACTACCAGACGATGGTGGCCGACCTGACCGGGCTGGACATCTCCAATGCGTCGCTGCTGGACGAAGGCACCGCCGCGGCCGAAGCCATGACGCTGGCGCGGCGTGGCTCGAAGTCGGCCAGTCAGGCATTTTTTGTGTCGGTGCATTGTCACCCGCAGACCATTGAAGTGGTGCGCACGCGCGCCGAAGGCCTGGATATCGAGATCGTGCTGGGCGACGAAGCCCAGGGCCTGCCCGATTGCTTCGGCGTGCTGCTGCAATATCCGCACAGCCTGGGCACCGTGGCCGACTACCATGAGCTGGCCAAGGCCGCGCATGCGCAGGGCGCGGTGGTGGCCTGCGCCACCGATCTGCTGGCCTTGGCGGTGCTGATGCCGCCGGGCGAGTGGGGCGCCGACATCGCCATCGGATCGTCGCAGCGCTTCGGCGTGCCGTTCGGCTTCGGCGGCCCCCATGCGGGTTTCATGGCCTGCAAGGATGCCTACAAGCGCAACATGCCTGGCCGTCTGGTGGGCGTGTCGAAAGACGCGCAAGGCAATCCGGCACTGCGCCTGGCGTTGCAGACGCGCGAACAGCACATCCGCCGCGAGAAAGCCACGTCGAACAT
>DASPIV010000522.1:0-6777 GCA_035628955.1 Bordetella sp. | reverse complement strand
CCAGACCTGAAGCAGAAGCTCTTGCATCAGCAGGCGTGTCTGGGCGTCCAATGCGCCAAACGGTTCGTCCATCAGGATCAGCCTGGGCTCCGTGATCCACGTGCGCGCCAGAGCCACCCGTTGCTGCATGCCGCCCGAGAGTTCATATGGGTAGTGGTTCTCGAACCCTGCCAGCCCCATCAGGTCCACGTAACGCTGAGCCGCAACGCTGTAGCTCTTCTCGTCCACGCCCGCCATCCGAGGGCCGAACGTAATATTGTCTATGACGCTCAACCAGGGAAATAGCGTGGGGCGCTGGAACACCATGCCTCGCTCGGAAGACGGTCCAACCACAGCGGCACCATCAATTTCAATCGTGCCCGACGTGGCCTTTTCGAAGCCCGCGACCATATTGAGTACCGTCGACTTGCCACAACCGCTCGGCCCGAGAATGCAGACAAATTCCCCGGCCGGTATCGCCAGCGAGAAGTCTTCGACCGCATGGGTGTCGCGAGCCCGCTTTTTGTCGACATAGGTCTTGATGACATGTCGCAGCACGACTTTGTCGTCGCCCGTGTTCGCTGGTGCTTGCACAGTCATCCCCTTCCGGCCCAGTGAACCATCTTGCGCTGCGCTGTCACCAGGCCAAGATCGAGTAAATAGCCTACGCCACCGAGCAGCAGAATGCCCAGGAGCACGACGTCTGTGCGCAAGTATGAACTCGCGTTAATGACCATCCAGCCCAAGCCTGCGCTCGACGCAATCATTTCCGCTGCGATCAGCGTGGTCCAGCCAATCCCGACTGCCACGCGTACGCCGGTGAAAAGTTCCGGCAAGGCGCTTGGCAGGATGACATGGCGAAACAGCTGGATACGGGTGATTCCCAGCGACTGCGCGGCCTTGATGCGGTCTTCCGGGACACTTTGGACTGCTGCCGATGCGCTGACCACAATCGTCAAGAACGTCGAGAGATAAATCAATACGAACTTGGAAAATTCGCCAATTCCGAACCAGACAATTACCAGCGGAATCAACGCCAGCTTTGGCAGCGGGCGAAGGAACTGCACAAAAGGGTCAAAGATCGCGTTGAGTGTGCTGGACCTGCCCATCATCAGGCCCAGGGGTATGCCGGTTATCGTGGCTGCGATGAAGGCCGCCATTGCCCTGGCCAGGCTGACCAGAATGTGCTGCCAGAGCGGCACCTGTCGATAACCATCGACAATAAGTTCGCGAGAGGTCTCCAGTACTTCCCGTGGCCCGGGCAACAGCAAGGGGTCAATCAGCGCTTTTTCACCTACCACAAACCATGCGGCCAACACGGTGAATACGGCGATGCAACTGACTACGGGGCGTCGGACGATGGAGGCCATGATGAACGCCTACTGGGCCGCGCGTTTCATGAACGACGGATCGATGGCAGGATCGAAGCTGGCGGGGACGTCGCGTGCCCGCATTTCGCCCAGGTCGGCCAGAAACCGTGCCGTGTCCGCCATCGCAGACGCCACCACCCCGCCATCGCCAAGCATGGCGATCTGCTCTGCGTAGCCTGGGGTGGATAGGCCTTCCAGCGTACTGCGAACCTGGTCTTCGTCCTGGTCGAGATGCTTTGCCACGAGTTTGATCATGGCCTCTTTATCGTTCCTGTACATATCGTTGGCTTGTTGAAAGGTCTTCAGAAACGCCACGACTTGTTCAGGATATTGCTCGGCGAACTCTTTGCGGACAACGTAGGTGTTGAAAATGGAATAGCCGTCTTTTTGCAGTTGTTCGGTCGTCAGTATCTCGGTACCGCCGGCTGCTTCCATCGATTGGGTGAATGGGCCCCAGACGTAGGCGGCATCTATGTCGCCGCGCCGCCACGCCGCGAGCATGTCCGCAGGGTCCATGCTTAAAAGCGTAAGGTCTGCCGCGGCGACGTTATTGACCTTCAGTGCCGCCATCAGCGCGTAATGCGCAGTGGATCCGGGCGGATAGGCAACACGTTTGCCTTTAAGGTCTGATATCGTCCGGATCGGTTTTCTTGCAATGAGCCGCTCCGAGGTCGAGATGAGTTCAGCCACTGCAATGACATCGATCGGCAATTTACGCGCGATGCCCGCCACCGTCGGGGACGAACCCATACGTATGATGTCGACTTGCCTGGATGCCAAAGCCGTCAGTGCTGCCGCGCCGGAAGGGAATTGCAGCCATTGAATCTCGGTATTCATATTCTTTTCGAATAAACCGGACGCTTTGGCAATGACCCAGATTCTGGGTGACCCGTACCAGCCCATCTTGACTACGGCAGGCTCCGCCGCCTGCGCGGGGGCAAACAGGCCCGAAAAGATCCACATTGCGTACGTAAGCGCAACGGCGACCGCTTTGGATTTCGTGCTCATGACATCTCCGCTGAGATTCGTTTATCTGGCCGGGATCCCGAAGCTGCATTCTGGGCGAGAAAGGCCGCACCAGCTACTGCACTATAGCAGTTAGATGTCAAACTGCAATAGAGCAGTTACCCTTACCTTGTGCCCCCCAGCACGAGGGTGGCTCCCTGGAAGGGCTCGCCGTAGATCCTCTGGAAGGACACGGGGCGGTCATTGACGCTATAGCTGCGCAATTCAAGCAAGAAGCACGGGCTGGCGGGTTCGCAGCCGAGTTCGCGCGCCACGTCCTGCGGCGCAGGGCGGAATCCCACGGATTGTTCGACCCGCACTACGGGCATGCCCAACCCGTCTGCGACCAGTTCGCGAAAATTCGTTCCGTCTGTGACCTGCGCTGCAATCGAGTCGAAGGCTGGTTCGGAAAGAAACAATTGCCCGAAAAGGACGAACATGCCATCGACGTCAATCCGTCGATCAATCCGCGATAGCGGTGTTTCCGCACCAAAGAAATCGATCAGAGCCTTGGTCGCCCGAGCTTTTCGATGCTGTCTCAGCACCTGCCAGAACAAGGGGAGATTCCGGCCGGCATTGTCGCGAAGGTGAACGTACTGGGCATCCAGCGACGCACCGAGTCCACGGACAAAGTTGCCTCTGCCATGCTCTCTAACCAGAATTCCTCGTTGCTCGAGCTTTTGTAATGCGCGCTGCACGGTTCCGATGCTTACTTGAAATTCTTTGGCCAGGTTGCGCTCCGAAGACACGCGATCTCCATTGCGGAGGGCTCCTGACGCGATCAGTGCAAGAATCGAATCTGAGATGGTTTTTATTTTTGTGCTGGTCTCGGAAGCGCTCTTAACCGCTTTCATTCTTCTGCCTCTATCGTCTTGCGTGCCCACAGGGCGGGTGGCATAGGCATACGCGAATTTCGAATTCGAATAGTTCTTCGTATCTCGGCGCACTATAGCAAACCAGCCGATTTCCGAATCGGCAAAGCCTGGAACTGATCGGCCTGCTCTGGCCACCCATACCGATCCGCTACAATCCTGGCCTTACGGCGCAGGATGCTTCCTGACCCCGACCGGCCTCGGTTGGGGGCTTTTGTCCGCCCAAAACGAAAATTCACCCTCGATGATCATTCTCAAGAACGTGACCGTGCGTCGCGGCAGCAAAGTATTGCTCGACAAAACTTCCGTCACGCTCAATCCCGGTGAAAAGGTAGGTTTGGTCGGCCGCAATGGCGCGGGCAAGTCGTCCTTGTTCGCGGTGCTCAATGGCACCCTGCACGAGGACGGCGGCGAGTTTTCCATTCCCGCGCAGTGGCGCATGTCGCAAGTGGCGCAAGACATGCCGGAAACAGAGCAGAGCGCAACCGACTTCGTGGTCGAGGGCGACACGCTCTTGTTGGCGGCCCAGACCGAAGTTGCCGCATCCGAGGCCAGCGAAGATGGCATGCGCATGGCGCACGCCTATATGGCACTGCACGACGCCGGCGCACACGATGCGCCTTCCCGTGCGCAGGCGCTTATCCTGGGGCTGGGCTTCAGCGTGGCCGAGCTCGACAGGCCGGTAAACAGTTTCTCGGGCGGATGGCGCATGCGCCTGCAGTTGGCGCGAGCCCTGATGTGCCCGTCGGACTTGCTATTGCTCGACGAGCCCACCAACCACCTGGATCTGGATGCCCTGGTGTGGCTCGAGGCCTGGCTCAAGAACTATGCCGGCACGATGGTGGTGATCAGCCACGATCGCGAATTCCTGGATGCCATCACAAACGTTACGCTGCATATCGACCATGGCAAGCTGGTGCGCTACGGCGGCAACTACAGCAAGTTCGAAGACATGCGGGCTGAACAGATGCTGCTGCAACAGGCCGCGCACGCCAAGCAACAGGAAAAGGTCGCGCATCTGCAGAAGTTCATTGACCGCTTCAAGGCGAAAGCCAGCAAGGCGAAGCAGGCCCAAAGCCGCGTCAAGGCACTTGAGCGCATGGAAAAAATTGCGCCCATGCTGGCCGACGCCGAATTCCAGTTCGAATTCAAAGAGCCAGCCAGCCTGCCCAACCCCATGTTGTCGATGTCCGCGGCCAGCTTCGGCTATCCGCCGCCCGACGATGCGCCGGCCGGCGCAAAGCCTACTACCATCGTGCAGAACATCAACCGTTCTGTCCTGGCGGGACAGCGCATCGGTATTCTGGGCGCCAACGGGCAAGGCAAGTCGACACTGGTCAAAACCATAGCCGGCGCATTGCAGCCGATCGCGGGCGAGATCATTACCGGAAAAGGCCTGAACATCGGCTATTTCTCGCAGCAGGAACTGGATGTCCTGCGACCTGCCGACAACCCGCTCGAGCACATGATCCGCCTGGCACGCGACACGCCAGCCAGCGTGCGTCCCAGCGCCATGGACTGCCGCGAACAGGGGCTGCGCAATTTCCTGGGTACCTTCAATTTCAGCGGCGATATGGTCAAGCAGCCTGTCGGCAGCATGAGCGGCGGTGAAAAAGCGCGCCTGGTCCTGTGCATGATAGTCTGGCAGCGCCCCAATTTACTGCTGCTGGACGAGCCGACCAACCATCTGGACCTGGCAACCCGCGAGGCCCTGAGCGTAGCCCTGAACGAGTTCGAGGGTTCGGTAATGCTGGTCAGCCACGACCGCGCTTTGCTGCGTTCGGTCTGCGACGAATTCTGGCTGGTGTCGCGCGGTGGTGTGCAAGACTTCGACGGTGATCTGGACGACTACCAGGTCTACCTGTTGGAAGAAGCCAAGCGCCGGCGGGAAGCCGCGTCCCGCAGCGCGGCCTGACCGGTCGTTCAAGAGCCAGCCGGCGGCCCTTCTTCCAGGGCGTCGGCGAACCGTCGCATCAGTCTCACGAAATTGTCGATCTCGTCGGCGCTCCAGTCCTTGAAGATCGCACGGCCCATACGCTCGCGGGCGGCGTCGATGCGGTCCGTCATGGCTTTTCCGTCCGCGGAAATCACCGCCTCGCGCACGCGACGGTCCAGAGCGCTTTCCCGGCGCTTCACCAGGCCCAGGCTTTCCAGCTTGGCAATCTGCCGGCTGATAGTGGTGTAGTCGCGTCCTGTACGTTCGGCCAGGTCCACCACACCGATCGGCCCAAGCCGCTCGATACTTACCAGCACGGAAAACAACGCGCGATCGAGCCTGATGCCGGCTTCCTCGATCATTTTCTCGTCGTTCCGTGGCCGGTTCATCGCACTGACGATGCTGATCAACGCCCCGTGCAGCACCTTCACTTGCTCAGAGATATGTGTATCTTGCACTTTTGTCTTGCCTGGCATAGTATTGCTCCTAATAAGTGCATATTACACATATTGGAGCTGGCATGACAACTCATTCGTCAACCGACGTTCTGGTCTGCGGCGCTGGCACGGCCGGCCTGACCCTTGCCATCGAACTTGCGCGCCGTGGCGTTTCATTCAGGCTGATCGAGAAGGCGGCCACGCCATTTCCGGGTTCGCGCGGCAAGGGCATCCAGCCGCGAACGCAGGAGATCTTCGAAGACCTCGGCATTCTCGACAGGGTGGTGGCGGCGGGAGGGCTCTATCCGCAAAACCGCACTTATCGCGACGACGGCAGTTGGGTCGATTCGGGCATGGCCGAGCATGCCGATCCGACCCCGGCCGAGCCTTATCAATTGCCATTGATGATTCCGCAGTTCCTGACGGAACGCATCATGCGGGGCCGGTTGAGCGAGCTCGGCCATCGGGCCGAGTTCGGCCGTGAATTGCTCGGTTTCGAGCAGGACAGCAGCGGCGTCACCGTGCGCGTCGCGGGACCAGCGGGTGAAGAGACAGTCCAGGCCCGCTATCTCGTCGGGGCGGACGGCGGCCGCAGCTCCGTGCGGAAAGCGCTGGGCGTGGACTTTCCCGGCAAGACGCTCGGTGTGCGCGCCATCGTGGCCGACGTGGTGCTGGCCGGACTGGAGCGCGATGCGTGGCACCAGTTCAACTACGGCGACATGCAGCGCATGGCCGCGATCTGCCCGCTTGCCGGCACCGACCTCTTTCAGATACAGGCGCCGATTCCGCAGGACGCGCAGGCCGACCTTTCGCCCGAAGGGCTGACGGCCTTGGTCACCGAGCGTACGGGACGCGCCGACATTCGTGTGCGTTCAGTGTCCTGGGCCTCGGATTACCAGATGAGCGCGCGCTTGGCCGAACGCTATCGCGTGGACCGGGTGTTTCTGGTTGGCGACGCTGCCCATGTGCATCCGCCCACGGGCGGACAGGGCTTGAACACCAGCGTGCAGGATGCCTACAACCTGGGCTGGAAGCTCGCCGCCGCATTGAAAGGCGCAAGGCCAGACCTGCTCGACAGCTACGAGTCCGAGCGCCGCCCGGTGGCCGAGGCTGTGCTGGGCCTATCGACCCGGCTGCTCGATGCCCAGAAACAAGGCGGAATGCGCCGCGGACGCGAG
>DASPIV010000521.1:0-6147 GCA_035628955.1 Bordetella sp. | reverse complement strand
TCGCTGGATGCGGTGTCCGACCGCGACTTCGCCATTGAATTCTGCGCGGCCGCCGCGCTGATCATGACGCATGTCTCGCGCCTGTCGGAAGAGTTGGTGCTGTGGATCAGCCCACGGGTGGGCTTCATCGACCTGGCCGATCGCTTCTGCACCGGCAGTTCGATCATGCCGCAGAAAAAGAACCCCGACGTGCCCGAACTGGCGCGGGGCAAGACCGGCCGCGTCAACGGCCACCTGGTGGCCCTGCTGACCCTGATGAAGGGCCAGCCGCTGGCCTACAACAAAGACAACCAGGAAGACAAGGAAGGCCTGTTCGACACCGTGGACACCGTACGCGATACGCTGACCATCTTTGCCGACATGGCCGGCGGCATCAAGGTGAAGGCCGACAACATGCGCGCCGCGGCGCTGCAGGGCTTTGCCACCGCCACCGACCTGGCCGACTACCTGGTCAAGCAGGGCCTGCCGTTCCGCGATGCCCACGAAGTGGTGGCCCATGCCGTGCGCGACTGCGAACAGCGCGGCTGCGACCTGGCCGACCTGTCCCTGGCCGAGTTGAAGGCCTACCACGCCGGCATCGGCGAGGACGTGCACGCAGTGCTGACGCTGGAAGGTTCAGTGGCGGCCCGCAAGCACATCGGCGGCACCGCGCCCGAACGGGTGCGCGAAGAAGCCCAGCGCGTACTGCAGGAAAGCGCCTGACGTTTTTGCCGGCTGCCTGGTGTCCGACACCCCTGCGGGGAATCAGACACCAGGCAGCCACAGCGGTGTCTTGGCGCTTTATTCGCCAGTCCACTCCGTGACGAATTCGCGGTAGTCCGGCCGCTGGGCCTCTGGCACGGCGCAGGCGGGCGTGCCGATCGCTAGGAATCCCAGGAAGCGATAGTCCAGCGCATCCAGCCCCAGGGCTTCCTGCACTTCTTCCAGGTAGGTGCCCATGCCGGTGCTCCAGAAAGCGCCGTAGCCCAGCATGTGCACGGCGTTCAGGATGTTCATGACCGAAGCGCCGGTGGCCAGCAATTGTTCTTGCTCGGGCACTTTGGGATTGTCGTGGTCGATCTTGTGGGCCAGGCCCACGAACAGCGGCACCTCGCTCATCCATTGACGCACCGATTTTTCTTTTTCGGGTGTCATGCGCGGATCGCCGCTGCGCTTGACCGCGTCCAGCGCACGATCGGCCAGCCGGCCGATGGCCGCGCCACGGATCAGCACGAAACGCCAGGGACGCAGCTTGCCATGGTCGGGGGCGCTCATGGCCGATTGCAGGATCTGGTCCAGTTCTTCCTGCTTGGGCGCGGGCGCACGCAAGAATTTCATGGAACGGCGGGAAGTCAGGGCATGCAGGGGGGAGACAGTCATGGAATGGACAGGTTTGGCAATCTATTCGAGAAACATTCTCATCATACGCCAGGCGGGCACGCCCGCCTGGCTATCCCCACGTACCGGCCAAGGTCATCGCCCGGGACTCAGCCCAGGTGCGTATGGCGCTCGCGGCGCTCTTGCACCTGCATTTCGGACAGGCCGTGCAAAATGCCGCAGTCGTCGGTGTCGGGCCTGGCCGACAGGCAGCGCTGGCGCAGCTCGGCCAATTGCGTCTTCAGTTGCATCAACTCGGCGATGCGTGCGTCCACATGGGCAATGTGCTCATCGAACAGCTCATTGATCGGCCCGCAGCCGGCCCGGTGGTTGTCAGCCAACTGCAAAATGGCGCGGATTTCTTCTTGGGTCATGTCCAGCGCGCGGCAGTTGCGGATCAGGCGCAGGCGTTCCTGATGCGCCGCGCCGTAGCTGCGGTAGTTGTTCAGGCCGCGCTCGGGAGCGGGCAACAAGCCCTCTTTCTCGTAATAGCGCACGGTTTCGACGGTCGTGCCGGCCGCCTTGGCGAGTTCGCCGATTTTCATGGCTGCCTCCGGTCTGGAATGCGCCAGTCTGGCGCCTTGACCCTATAGTAACTCCAGGGTGTGCAATAAGGCCAATCGCGTTTCGCCGACTGGAAATCCGCCTTATGCCATCTTCCGCTTCCAATACCCACGCCTGCTGTGGCCATGGCCCTGCTGCGCACGGCCACGCTGCCGCGTCCCCCGCCGCAGATGCGCGCGCCGACGCCGTGCCGCTGCAAGCCGGCCCGGGCCAGCACCTGGCACGGCTGCGCATCGGCCAGATGGACTGCCCCACCGAAGAAACCCTGATCCGCAAGAAACTGGGCAATCTGGCGGGCGTGCACGATATGCATTTCAACCTGATGCAGCGCGTATTGACGGTGGTGCATGCCGAGGGTGCGCTGGACCGGGTCGTGGCGGCGATCCGCACGCTGGACATGACCCCGGAGATCCTGGCGCAGGAAGACGATGCGGGCGCCATGCCGGCCGCGGCGCCCAGGCGCGGCCGCTACCTGCTGGCGGCCGCGGGGATACTGGCCGTGCTGGCGGAAGCGGCGCATTTCGCCGCCCTGCCCACCGCGGTTGCCGCCGTGCTGGCGCTGGCCTCGATCCTGGCCTGCGGGCTGGGCACTTATCGCAAAGGCTGGATCGCGCTGCGCAACGGCAACCTCAATATCAACGCCTTGATGAGCATCGCCGTGACCGGCGCGGTACTGATCGGCCAGTGGCCCGAAGCGGCCATGGTGATGTTCCTGTTCAACGTGGCCGAGCTGATCGAGGCGCGCGCCCTGGATCGTGCCCGCCACGCCGTGCGCGACCTGCTGGACCTGGCGCCGCAGGTTGCCACCGCACGCCAGGCCGATGGCTCGTGGGCCGAAGTCCCGGTGGCGCAACTGCGCCACGGCGACTGGGTGCGGGTGCGCCCGGGCGAACGTATCGCCGCCGACGGCACTGTGGCCGAAGGCAGCTCGGCGGTCGACCAGTCGGCCATCACCGGCGAGAGCCTGCCGGTGGACAAGAGTGTGGGCGACACGGTGTATGCGGGCACCGTCAATTCCAACCGGGCGTTCGACTACCGCGTCACGGCGGCGGCGGGCGAAACTACCCTGGCGCGCATCATCCACGCCGTCGAGCAGGCACAAGGCGCACGGGCGCCCACGCAGCGCTTCATCGACCGGTTCTCGCGCATATACACGCCGACGGTGGTGGCGCTGGCGGTACTGTTGGCAGTGGCTCCGCCACTTCTGTGGGGCCAGCCTTGGCTGGATGCGATTTATCGCGCCCTGGCCTTGCTGATCATCGCCTGCCCCTGCGCGCTGGTCATTTCCACGCCGGTCAGCGTGGTCAGCGGGCTGACGGCCGCGGCGCGGCGCGGCATCCTGATCAAGGGCGGCGTCTACCTGGAAGAAGGCCGCAAACTGGCCTGGCTGGCACTGGACAAGACCGGCACGCTGACGCACGGCAAGCCGGTCTGCACCGACCTGCAGACCCTGGCCGACCCACCCGGGCAGCCGGCCATCTTGCTGGCGGCCAGCCTGGCCGCACGCTCGGACCACCCCGTATCGCGCGCGGTGGCACAGGCCCCGGCCGCCATGGAATGCGCCGCCGCGTGGCTGGACGTACAGGATTTCAGTGCCCTGCCCGGCCGCGGGGTGCGAGGCCGCATCGGCGAATCGACGCTGCATCTGGGCAATCTGCGGCTGATGCGCGAGCTGGGCGTGGCCACGCCCGACCTGCAAGCCCGCATGCAAGCCTATGAACAGCAGGGCAAGACCGCCATCGCACTGACCGACGGCACGCGCGCCCTGGCCGTGGCGGCGGTGGCCGACACCCTGAAACCGGGCAGCGCCGAAGCCATCCATGCACTGCACCAGTTGGGCGTGCGCACGCTGATGCTGACCGGCGACAACGCCCGTACCGCGCAAGCCGTCGCCGGGCAGGCCGGCATCGACGAGGCGCATGGCGACCTGCTGCCCGAAGACAAGCTGCGCGCGGTAGAGGCCAAGCTGGGGGGGGCCGGCAAGGTGGGCATGGTGGGCGATGGCATCAACGATGCCCCCGCCCTGGCACGCGCCGATATCGGTTTTGCCATGGGTGCCGCCGGCACCGGCACGGCCATCGAGACCGCCGACGTGGCGCTGATGGACGACGACCTGCGCAAGATCGGCCAGTTCGTGCGCCTGTCGCGCGCCACGCATCGCATCCTGATGCAGAACATCGCTTTGGCGCTGGGCATCAAGGCGGTATTCCTGGTGCTGGCCGCCACGGGGCATGCCAGCTTGTGGATGGCGGTATTCGCCGATGTGGGCGCCAGCCTGCTGGTGGTGGCCAATGGCCTGCGGCTGCTGCGCGCGCACTGAAACCCGGCGCTGCATTCCGCTTAATAACGAAACGGAATATTCTTAAGATTCCTTATGCTTTGTGGAAAAATAGGCTGCTTGTTACAGTGCCCTATCCATTGCTGTGGGCGGCTCACAAGGCCGCCCTCATGCCTATACGACACCCCACCGGAGCACCATCATGAAACCCCTGCGTTCGATCCTGCTGGCTGGCCTGCTGCAACTGACCGTGGCCGCCGGCGCCCACGCGCAAGACGGGCTGGCCGCCATCAAGTCGGCCGGCGTCTTCAAAATCGGCACCGAAGGCACGTACGCGCCGTTCACCTACCACGACGCCTCGGGCAAGCTCACCGGCTTCGATGTTGAGATCGGCCGCGCCATCGCCGAGCGCATGGGGGTCAAGGCCGAGTTCGTCGAAGGCAAATGGGACGGACTGATCGCCGGCCTGGACGTCAAGCGCTACGACGCCGTCATCAACCAGGTGGGCATTACCGATGCCCGCAAGGCCAAGTACGACTTCTCGGACCCGTATATCGCTTCGCAAGCGGTGTTGATCGTGCGCGACGACAACAACGCCATCAAGAGCTTCGAAGACCTGAAAGGCAAGCGATCGGCCAATACGCTGACCAGCAATTTCGGCAAGCTGGCGCAGAAATACGGCGCGCAGGTCGTGGCGGTGCAAGGCTTCAATGAAAGCATCGACCTGCTGACCTCGGGCCGCGTCGACGCCACCATCAACGACAACCTGTCGTTCCTGGACTTCAAGAAACACAAGCCCGCCGCCAAGGTAAAGATCGTCGACAGCGACAAGAGCGCCGAGTTCAGCGAATCGGGCGTACTGATCCGCCAGGGCAACCCCGACCTACGCGAGGCCATCAACAAGGCGCTGGCCGACATCAAGGCCGACGGCACCTACAAGAACATCTCGGTCAAGTACTTCGGCACCGACCTTGCCGCGCAGTAAGCGCTAACGCCCCGCGCCTTTCGCGTACCGAATCCAAGGAACCCACGCCACCGTGCCCGCCTGGCTGCAGTTGATGATCGATTCGTTCTGGCCCCTGCTGCATGCGGGGCTGGTGTTTACCGTGCCGTTGACCTTGCTGTCGTTTGCCGGCGGGTTGGCGCTGGCCTTCGTGGTGGCGTTGATCCGGCTGTTCGGCCCGGCGCCGCTGGTGGCCCTGGTGCGCTTTTATGTCTGGCTGATCCGCGGCACGCCGCTGCTGGTGCAGTTGTTCGTGATTTTCTACGGGCTGCCCAGCGTGGGCATCGTGCTCGATCCGCTGCCCGCGGCCTTGATCGGCTTCACGCTGAACGTGGGCGCGTACAACTCGGAAGTGATCCGCGGTGCCATCGAGTCGATCTCGAAAGGCCAATGGGAAGCCGCTTATTCGCTCAGCATGACACGCGGCCAGGCCATGCGGCGCACTGTGCTGCCGCAGGCGGCGCGCGTGGCCGTGCCGCCGCTGGCCAACTCATTCATTTCGCTGGTCAAAGACACCTCGCTGGCGGCCGTGCTGACGGTGCCCGAGATTTTCCAGGCCGCCCAGCGCATTGCGGCGGTCACTTATGAACCGCTGATTCTCTATGTGGAAGCCGCCCTGATCTACCTGATATTCAGCTCGGCGTTGTCGGCCGCTCAGGTTCGCCTGGAGCGCCGTTTCGGCCAGCATGCGGTGTTTTCCGAGAGAAACCGATGATCTCGCTGACGCAGATCGACAAATTCTTCGGCGACAACCATGTCTTGGACAGGGTCGATGTCGCCATTGCCGAAGGCAGCGTCACCGCGCTGATCGGCCCGTCCGGCAGCGGCAAGAGCACCTTGTTGCGCTGCGTGAATCTGCTGGAAATTCCTGAAGGCGGCACGCTGCGGCTGGGCAGCGAGACCATGCAGTTCGCGCCCGGCCGCAGGCCCGAACGCGACGCCATGC
>DASPIV010000520.1:0-9543 GCA_035628955.1 Bordetella sp. | reverse complement strand
ATGCAAGCCACCGACATACCCAGTTGCGCGGCGCGGATGGCGGCAATGTATCCGCCGGGGCCGGCACCGATGACGACGACGTCAAATTGTTTGGACATGATGATCTCGAGAATCGGAAAATTGAGAAGGTCGTAGCGCCGGCCCGGGGCCTGTGGGCCTTGGCGTGGCGGGCCCGTTGAGGCCGCCGAGCGCTACCGGAGGAAGGTGGGGGGAAGTCGGCTGGGCATGTTTGAGTGCCGCGCAGCGGCGCGAGTTTGCCCAGCCGCCCCGCCAGGCAGCGAATTACAGGTCCAGCAACAAACGCTGCGGATCTTCCAGCGCGTCCTTCATTGCCACCAGCCCCAGCACAGCCTCGCGCCCGTCGATGATGCGGTGGTCGTACGACAGCGCCAGGTAGTTCATCGGGCGGACCACGATCTGGCCGTTTTCGACCACGGCACGGTCCTTGGTGGCGTGCACGCCCAGAATCGCGGATTGCGGCGGGTTGATGATCGGGGTCGACAGCATCGAACCGAACACACCGCCGTTCGAGATCGAGAACGTACCGCCGGTCATTTCTTCAATGCCCAGCTTGCCGTCGGCCGCCCGCTTGCCGAAATCGGCAATCGTCTTTTCGATCTCGGCGATCGAAAGCTGGTCGGCGTTGCGCAGAATCGGCACCACCAGGCCACGCGGGCTGCCCACCGCGATACCGATGTCGAAGTAGCCGTGGTAGATGATGTCCTTGCCGTCGATCGAGGCATTGATCAGGGGGTACTTCTTCAGCGCGGCGACCGCTGCCTTCACGAAAAACGACATGAAGCCCAGCTTGATGCCGTGCTCTTTCTCGAACTTGTCTTTGTACTTGCTGCGCAGGTCGATCACGGCCTGCATGTTGACCTCGTTGAACGTGGTCAGGATGGCGTTTTCCTGTTGCGACTGCAGCAGGCGCTCGGCAATGCGGGCACGCAGCCGGCTCATGGGCACGCGCTGTTCGGGACGGCCGTCCAGCGACACCGAAGCGGGTGCGGCCGGTGCGGCAGCGGCTTTGGCAGGCGCCGCGCTGGCAGCCTGCGCGTCGGCCTTGGTCACGCGGCCGTCGCGGCCGGTACCCGCCACCGAGGCGGCGTCCACACCCTTTTCGGACAGGATCTTCGCCGCGGCCGGCGACGCCACGCCCGCCGAAGCGGACGAGGCCGGCGCGGGAGCGGCGGCAGCCTTTTCGGCGGCCTTTTCAGCCTTGTCGGCCGCGGGCGCTTCAGCCGGCGCGGCGGCCGCCTCGGCCTTCGCGGCCGTATCGATCTTGGCGATCAGTTGCCCCGAAGTGACGGTGCTGCCATCGCCTTCGACGATGTCGGTCAGCACGCCCGAGGCGGGCGCCGGCACTTCCAGCACAACCTTGTCGGTTTCGATTTCGATCAGGATCTCGTCTGCTTCGACCGCGGCGCCCTTCTGCTTCTTCCAGGTGAGCAGGGTCGCTTCCGACACGGATTCGGACAATTGGGGGACAACGACGTCAGTAATAGCCATGGTAATTAGGTTCCGTTGAATAGGGGTTCGATGTCGGTAGCTGGGCTTACTTGGTCAGCATGAAGCCTTTGTACTTGGTGGCGAAAGCCTGTTCGATCAGGGCTTTCTGTTGCTCCTGGTGCTTGGCCAGGTAGCCCACCGCAGGCGACGCCGAGGCCTGGCGGCCCGCGTAGCCGAGCTTCTGGCCTTCGGCCATGTTCTCGTACAAGTGATGCTGAACATAGAACCACGGACCTTGGTTTTGCGGCTCGTCTTGCACCCAGACGACTTCCGTCGCCTTGCTGTACTTGCGCAGTTCGGTCTCGAACGATTTGTGGGCAAACGGGTAAAGCTGTTCGACGCGCACGATGGCCACGTGATCGGCTTCGCGTTCGCGGCGGGCGTGGACCAAGTCGTAATAGACTTTGCCCGAGCAGGCCAGCACGCGCTTGACCTTGGCGGGATCGATGGCATCGTCGAGCTCGCCGATGACCGGGCGGAAGCTGCCGCCGGCCAGTTCGGTCAGGGGCGAACCCGCGTCCTTGTTGCGCAGCAGCGACTTCGGCGTAAAGATCACCAGCGGCTTGCGGAACGGCCGGATCATCTGGCGGCGCAACAGGTGGAAAATCTGCGAAGCCGTGGTCGGCTGCACCACCTGGATGTTGTTGTCGGCACACAATTGCAGGAAGCGCTCGATGCGGCCCGACGAGTGCTCGGGGCCCTGCCCTTCGTAGCCGTGCGGCAGCATCAGGGTCAGGCCCGACTGGCGGCCCCACTTGGCCTCGCCCGAGCTGATGAACTGGTCGATGACTACCTGGGCGCCGTTGACGAAGTCGCCGAACTGCGCTTCCCAGATGGTCAGCGTGTTGGGCTCGGCGCTGGAATAGCCGTACTCGAAGCCCAGCACCGCCTCTTCGGACAGCACCGAATCGATCACGGTGAACGGCGCCTGGCCATCGGACACATTCTGCAGCGGGATATAGGTACCGTCGTTCCAGCGCTCGCGATTCTGGTCGTGCAGCACCGCATGGCGGTGCGTGAACGTGCCCCGGCCCGAGTCCTGGCCGGTGATGCGTATGGCGTAGCCGGAAGCTACCAGGGTGGCGAAGGCCAGGTGTTCGCCCATGCCCCAGTCCAGGTTTACTTCGCCCTTGGCCATGTTGCGGCGATCATTCAGCAGCTTGTTGACCAGGGGGTGCACGGTAAAGCCATCGGGCACCGTGGTGATACGTTCGCCGATACGCTTCAGTTCGGCCAGCGGCACGGCCGTATCGGCCTGGTCGGTCCATTTGGCGCCCATGAAGGGCGACCAGTCGATGGCGTACTTGCTCTTGTAGTCGGTCAGCACGGGTTCGATGGTGCGCTGCCCGTCTTCCATGAGCTGGCGATAATCTTTCACCAGCTGGTCGCCTTCGCCCTCGGCCAGCACGCCTTGCGCGGTGAGCTTGTCGGCGTACAGCTTGCGGGTGCCCGGATGATGGCCAATGCGCTTGTACATCAGCGGCTGCGTCAGCGACGGGGTATCTTGCTCGTTGTGGCCCAGCTTGCGGAAGCAGACGATGTCCAGCACCACGTCGTGGCGGAATTCCATGCGGTAGTCGAGCGCCAGCTTGGTGGCGAACACCACGGCTTCGGGATCGTCTCCGTTGACGTGGAATACCGGGGCTTCGATCATCTTGACCACGTCGGTGCAATACAGCGTGGAACGCGAGTCGCGCGGGTCGGACGTCGTGAAGCCGATCTGGTTGTTGATGACGATGTGCAGCGTGCCGCCCGTGCCGTAGCCGCGAGTCTGCGCCAGGTTCAGGGTTTCCATGACCACGCCCTGGCCCGCGAAGGCGGCGTCGCCATGCACCAGCACCGGCAGCACTTGCTTGCCTTCGTGGTCGCCGCGGCGTTCCTGGCGCGCACGGACGCTGCCTTCGACCACCGGGTTGACGATTTCCAGGTGCGACGGGTTGAACGCCAGCGACAAATGCACAGGGCCGCCGCGGGTGGAAATATCGCTGGAGAAACCGTTGTGGTACTTCACGTCGCCGTCGGTCAGGCCTTCGGCGTGCTTGCCTTCGAACTCGGCGAACAGATCACCGGGCATCTTGCCCATGATGTTCACCAGCAGGTTCAGGCGGCCGCGGTGGGCCATGCCGACCACGATTTCCTGCACGCCCGATTCGCCGGCATGGTTCACCACTTCGTCCATCGAGGCGATGAAGCTTTCGCCGCCTTCCAGCGAAAAGCGCTTCTGGCCCACATATTTGGTGTGCAAGAAGCGCTCGAGGCCTTCGGATTCGGTCAGTTGCTGCAGGATGTGGCGCTTTTCCTCGGTGCTATAGGTGGCGGCGCCGAAGGTTTTTTCCAGGCGTTCCTGGATCCAGCGCTTGGCGGCCGGATCGGAAATATGGGTGAATTCGGCCCCGATACTGCGGCAATAGGTGTCGCGTGCCGCCTTCAGGATGTCGCGCAGCGTCATGGTGCTGGCGGTCGTGAAGTAGGTATTGGTGGCCGAGTAGACCTGGTCCAGGTCGGCTTCGGTCAGGCCGTAGAACGACGGATCCAGTTCGGGGATCGGCGGACGTTCCTGGCGCTTGAGCGGATCCAGGTCGGCCCAGCGCGAACCCAGCGAGCGGTAGGCGGCGATCAGGGACTGCACCGACACCTGCTTGCTGGCCATCGACATGTCTGCCGGGGCAGATTGCTGCACGAAGCCATTGCTGCGGGCACGCTGCGCGAACGACTCGACGATGGGGGCGTGCGCCTGGTCGCGGGTGGCTTCCTGGCCATCGGTGGCGGGCGCGTGCTGCAGCTGGTCGAAGTACTCGCGCCAGTTGTCGGGCACCGAGCCGGGGTTGTCTAGATACGACTCGTACAGTTCTTCGACGTAGGGGGCGTTACCGCCAAACAAATACGAGCTGGAAAGGGATTCTGATTCGGAAGACATATAGTGCTTCACCTTGACGAGTGCTTCACTCGATACGATGCAGGAAAACCTTCCGCGACACGGGCTTCCCGTTTAGCGGATAGCAGGGGCAGAAGGCGCGTACAAGCCTTGAAAGCCGTATGGCTCAAAAGTATAACCCTACCGATTTGAGCCTGTCTTGTCGTACCGAGGCGGCCCGCCCTACTCGCGGGCATGGTGGCATTCCACGGCATCATGGCCGGCGCAACGTCCGCCATGATGCCTGCTACCCGCCGGGATTGTCTGGCATCGGCGCGGCCATCGGCCACGCCCCCCTGTGACGCGGAAACCACGGCAGCCTGGCGGCTAGCGCCCGGCTGGCGCGGCGGCCAGCGTACGACGGTAGAACGAGACCGCCACCAGTACGAATACCGCCAGCCCCAGCCACGAAGCCACGGTGGCGAAGCCCTCGCCCACCAGGGCCAGGGGGGCTTCGCTGCCCGTGGCGCCGATCACGGCGGCCAACAATACGCCTACCAGGCTTTCGCCCACGATCAGGCCCGAAGCCAGCAAGGTGCCGCGCCGGTTGGAAAGTTCGGCATGGGCCTCATAGGGCTGGCCGGCTTGCGCGGCGCTCCGCCGCAGGCCACGCTGGATCAGCCAAGCCAGCACGGCCCCCACCACCAGCGGCGCGCTGACCGTGGGCGGCAGGTAAATGCCGATACCCACCGCCAGCACGGGCACGCGGGCAATCGCGCAGGTGCGCTTGAGCACCTGGTCGACCAGGATCAGCCCCAGCCCCACCGCCATGCCGACCAGGATCATGACCCAATTCAGTTGGTGCGTGAAAATGCCCTGCGCGATGGCCAGCATCAGCGTGGCCTGAGGCGCCGACAGGGCTTCCCCGGGATCCATGCCCTGGCGCGGCAGCGCGTCGGCGAAGCCGTAGGCGTTGTACAGCAGCCCGAGCACCGGCGAAATTACCGCCGCCCCGACTACGCAGCCGATCAGCAGCGCCACCTGCTGGCGCCAGGGGGTCGCCCCCACCAGCCAGCCGGTTTTCAGGTCTTGCAGGTTGTCATTGGAAATAGAGGCCACCGCCACCACGGCCGAGGTAGTGAAAATGGCCAGGGCGATGGCCATTTGCACGCCCTCTTGGGTGCCCAGTAGCCCGCCCGCGCTTTCCAACCCCAGCATCAAGAGCGACACCAGCACAATGGCCACGATGCCCACGCCCGAGATCGGGCTGGTGGATGAACCGACCAGCCCGGCCATGTAGCCGCAAGCCGCCGCCACCAGAAAGCCGAAAATGAAGGCGAACGCCACGGAATAGGTCACCAGCATGCCCACGCTGCCGGCCGTGACCGGCTCGGCGCGCAGGAACGAGGCGAAGGTGGCCACCAGGATGGCCACCAATACCAGCGTCACCAGTGCAATCCAGCGCGCCGACAGGTCTTGCTCGGTACGCGGAGCAGTGCCCTGCGCGGCTCGGCCGGCCCGGCCGAATGCTGAAAACGAGGTCTTGATGCCGCGCATCATGGGCATGAACAGCGTCGCCAGCGTCCAGATCGCGCCCACGCCGATCACTCCCGCGCCGATGAAACGCACCTGCGAGCTCCAGAGCCCGGTGGCGTAGTCGGCCACCGATACCCCCGCCGGCATGCTGCCCATGGCCGTCAGCACCGGCACCGCCACGCCCCAGGCGATCAGCAGGCCGATCAGCATGGCCAGGCCGGCCACGATACCGATCAGGTAGCCCGCGCCCATCAGCGCCAGCGAGAATCCCATGGGCAGGCGGAACACCGCCGCGCCGATGGTGGGCCACAAGCTGACCCCGTCGCCCAGGATGCGCAGCCCGCTGGCCGCGAAGCTGACCGCGGCGGCCACGCCCGCGCCGCTGACGATATCGGCCATGCCGGTGGGGGCGGGCTTGTCCGGCGCGGCGGTCCGGTCCTGCGGATCGGCGGCCCCGCCGCTGCCCACGCGCAGGATCTCGGCCGCGGCCACGCCTTCCGGATAGGGTAGTTCGCTTTGCACCACCATGATGTGGCGCAGCGGTATGGTGAACATCACGCCCAGCATGCCGCCCGCCGCGCAGATGCCCAGCGTCTGCCAGAACGGAAAGCCCTGCCAGTGGCCCATCATGACCAGCGCCGGCAGTATGAAAATAATCGCCGACAAAGTGCCCGCGGCCGAAGCCTGCGTCTGCACCATGTTGTTTTCCAGGATGTTGGCGTTCTTGAACATCCGCAGCACCGACATCGAAATCACCGCGGCCGGAATGGCCGACGAGAATGTCAGGCCCACTTTCAAGCCCAGGAAGACATTCGACGCGGTGAACACCACCGTGATCAAGGCGCCGATGATCACGCCGCGCACGGTCAGTTCGGGCAGTGTGATCGAATCGGGAACGCGAGCGGGGTCGGTCATAGACTGGGGGCTCCAGAGAATAATCCGGCGATTCTACGCCGCCCCCTGGCGCGCGGCACGCTTCTTAACCCAGCGGCAACGCCGTCTGGTACTTGACCTGCTTCAGGGCGAAGCCCGAACGGATATTGCGCACCCCGGCAATGCGCGACAGCCGGCTGACCACGAAGTGTTCCAGCCCCTGCATGTCGGGCACCACCACGCGCAGCAGATAATCGGCGTCGCCGCTCATCAGATAGCACTCCATCACTTCGGGGCAGTCGGCCATGGCGTTCTGGAAACGGTCGAGTTCGGACTCGACCTGCTTTTCCAGGCTGACCTGGATGAACACATTCAGGCTCAGGCCGAGTTGCAGCGGGTCGGCCAGGGCCACGTAGCCCCGGATCACGCCCGCGGCCTCCAGTGCCTTGACACGGGCCAGGCACGGCGAGGGCGACAAATGCACGCGCCGGGCCAGTTCGACATTGGTCAGGCTGGAGTCGGTCTGCAGGATGCCCAAGATGCGGCGATCGGTACTGTCGAGTGGTGCCGGCATATTTACCTCGTAATTCTTGATTTCACGGCACATTATGCCGCTCTATAGGCTTGCCTGGCGCATTTTCGATCACTTATGCCTGAACGAAAGGGATAGCATGATCGTTATACCGGAGACCTTGCCTATCATGCACGACGCCGTACCCACCTTGCCCGAAGACACCGATCCCGCCGAAACCACCGAATGGCGGGAAGCACTGCAATCGCTGGCCCTGGCATCCGGCACGCCACGCGCGGCCTACGTGCTGGAGCAGTTGCTGGCCCAGGCGGCCGCGCTCGGGGTGCGCGCCGCCGGACAGACTCGCAGCGCCTACCTGAACACCATTGCGCTGCGCGACGAGCCGCCTTTTCCTGGCGACCTGGCCATCGAAGAACGCATCGCCTCGATCAACCGCTGGAACGCACTGGCCATGGTGGTGCGCGCCAACCAGGCGCATGGCGAACTGGGCGGCCATATCGCCAGCTACGCGTCGGCCGCGGACTTGTTCGAAGTGGGTTTCAATCACTTCTTCCGCGCCCCCAGCGCCGATTTCGCGGGCGACCTGGTCTATCTGCAGCCGCATTCGGCCCCTGGCGTCTACGCCCGCGCCTACCTGGAAGGGTTCCTGGGCGAGGACGAACTGGCTCACTTCCGCCAGGAAATCGCCGCGCGCGCACGCGGCCTGCGTGGCCTGTCATCGTATCCGCATCCCTGGCTGATGCCCGATTTCTGGCAGTTCCCCACCGGGTCGATGGGCATCGGCCCGATCAACGCCATCTACCAGGCCCGCTTCATGCGCTACCTGGAACACCGTTCCCTGGCAGAGCCTTCGGACCGCAAGGTCTGGGGCATTTTCGGCGACGGCGAAATGGACGAGCCCGAGTCCATCGCGGCACTGACCCTGGCCGCGCGCGAAAAGCTCGACAACCTGGTGTTCGTGGTGAATTGCAACCTGCAGCGCCTGGACGGCCCGGTGCGCGGCAACGGGCGCATCGTCGACGAACTGGAAACCCTGTATGCGGGCGCGGGCTGGAATGTCATCAAGCTGGTGTGGGGCGGCGATTGGGACGCCCTGCTGGCACGCGACTCCAACGGTGCGCTGGCGCGCGCCTTCGCGGGCACCGTGGACGGCCAGTTCCAGACCTTCGCGGCCAACGACGGCGCCTACAACCGCGCCCACTTCTTCAACCAGAACCCCGAGGTGGCCGCCCTGGCAGCCGACTGGACCGACGAGGCCATCGACCGCCTGCGCCGCGGCGGCCACGACATCGTCAAGATCCATGCGGCCTACCATCGCGCCGTGCGCCACCGCGGCCAGCCCACGGTGATTCTGGCGCAAACGAAAAAAGGCTATGGCATGGGCACGGCCGGCCAGGGCAAGATGACCACGCACCAGCAAAAAAAGCTGGACGACGCCGCCCTGCTCGCCTTTCGCGATCGCTTCGCGCTGCCTATTTCCGATGCCGACTGCCTGGCGCTGAAGTTCTACAAGCCGGCCCCCGACAGCGCCGAACTGCGCTATCTGCAAGCGCGCCGCGCGACGCTGGGCGGCCATTTGCCGCGCCGCCGTACCGACGCTCCCCGCCTGCCCACACCGCCGGCCGAACAATGGGCGCGCTTCGCCCTGCAAGCCGACGGCAAGGAAATGTCATCCACCATGGCCATCGTGCGCATGCTGGGCGGCCTGCTCAAGGACGGCACCCTGGGCCGGCGTATCGTGCCCATCGTGGCAGACGAGGCCCGCACGTTCGGCATGGCCAACCTGTTCCGCCAGATCGGCATCTATTCGGCGCAAGGCCAGTTGTACGAACCCGAAGACATCGGATCGGTGCTGTACTACCGGGAAGCGCTCGACGGGCAGATCCTCGAAGAAGGCATCACCGAGGCCGGCGCCATTTCATCGTGGACGGCGGCAGGCACCAGTTATTCTGTCAACGGCCTGCCCATGCTGCCGTTCTATATCTACTACTCGATGTTCGGCTTCCAGCGCATCGGCGACCTGATCTGGGCTGCCGCCGACCAACGCACGCGTGGTTTCCTGATCGGCGCCACCTCGGGTCGAACCACGCTGGGCGGCGAAGGCCTGCAGCACCAGGACGGCTCCAGCCACTTGGTGGCGGCCACCGTGCCCAATTGCCGCGCCTACGATCCGGCCCATGCCTACGAGGTCGCGATCATCCTGGAACACGGCATGCAACGCATGCTGGACGAACAGTGC
>DASPIV010000519.1:0-2652 GCA_035628955.1 Bordetella sp. | reverse complement strand
TCATGTCCCTGGTGAATCGCCTTACCAGAAGGCCGCTGCACCAGCGAGAGGCAGTTCACGCAAAACCGCCTCAAACGTTTCTTACGTAAAAGAGCGGGTCTTGCAGACAAAAACGCACAAAGACCGGCAGCCATGGGGTTGGCTGGCCTTCTTTATGCGCAAGTAAAGCAGTAAGCCCGTCAGCATAACCCAGAAGAAGGGGCGTGTCAAAGCCTGGTTCCGGGCCCATTATCCGGGCCGCCGGCCACGGCCATGGGCCGGCGCGCCAACTATTGATCGGCGAACAGATAGCCGCTGCCGTAGACCGTACGGATGGGCAGGATGACGCCGGCCAGCTCGGCCTTGCGGCGCAGGCGGCTGACAATGACGTCGATGCTGCGCGTGCCGCCGGTGCGGCCGACATTGCTGTCGGCCTGGAGTTGCTGGTTGAGTTCGGCGCGCCCGACCGCGCGCCCCGTAACGTCCAGCAATGCCCTGACCACCAGCCGCTCGTTGGCCGACAACGAAATGGCGATGCCGGCTGGCGACATCAAGGTCCAACTCTGGTCGCGCAATTCCCAGCGGCTGAAATTCTCTTGGGCGGTCTCGGGCTCTTCGGGGGCCGTGGCCGGAGGGCCCGGCAGCCGCCGGGCCAGTGCCAGCAATACGCAGGCCAGTTCGCGATTGTCAACCGGATCGGGCAGACAGATATCGGCCCCGCTTTGCAGACAGCGAAGGCGGCTTTCCACGCCCAGCGTGGCGCCGACCACGACGATACCCAGCGTCGGGGACGTACGCAGGCGCGACAGCAGCGCATAGCCGATCTCGCCCAGGTCGGCGATATCTAGCACGACGGCATCGTACCGGTCGCCGGCGAGTTGATTGAACAGCTCGAGGGGCGTGCCGCATCCGTGCGGGGCAATGCCAGCCTGCAACATCGCCGTTACCGAGTGCGTGCGGATTGTTGCATCGGACACCATGATGAGTACTTTCAATTGCTTCATGACCTTGTCCCAGAAACCCGCTTCCTGCTGCGAATGCGCTGGGGTACAGCCGATTTCGCAATGCGGGTATATCTGAGACAGTGTGACTTTATCTTGCGCGAACCTGTAGTCAATATTTGTCAACTTGACATTGTTTGACGTTCACAATGTTGCAGGGTCCAAGAATACGCAACAGCGAGTTATCATCGCACTGCTGTATGAACCTGCCGACGTGGCGCAAGGCCTGAAATAAGGGGCAAAAGCGCTCTCTCAATAAAGAATTGACTATGCAGATAGCCTCGTTGGAAGACGACCTGGACCAGGCCCGCCATATCCAGCAAGTTCTGGATTCTGCGGGATATACGTGCCACACCTATCAGCGCAGCCGCGATCTGCTGGCGGCCCTGCGCGACCAATCTTTCGACCTGATTTTGCTGGATTGGCATGTGCCCGACATGGACGGCGATGAAGTGCTGCGACGGTTGCGCGCCACATTGGGCATGCAGATACCTATCGTCTTCGTCACGAGCCGCACTCAGGAAGCCGACCTGGTACAAGGCCTGCGGGCCGGGGCCGACGATTATGTCGTGAAGCCGCTGCGGTCGGCCGAGTTGCTGGCGCGCATTGCCGCGTTGCTGCGACGCAGCCAGGCGGCACAGCCTGACCATTCTGCATTCTCGGTTGCCGGATATCGCATCGATCCCTCGGGCCGCGTTATTACGCTGCACGACGAAGCCATAACGCTGGCCCCCAAGGAATTTGAACTGGCGCAATTATTCTTTCGCAATGTGGGCCGCCTGCTATCGCGCGACGTACTGGCCGAAAGTGTCTGGAACCGCGAGATTCCCGCAACATCGCGCACCTTGGACACGCATTTGTCCAATATTCGCCAGAAGCTGCGGCTACGCCCGGAAAATGGCGTGCGGCTGGCTTCATCGTATGCGCTGGGATACCGCCTTGAAGTCATCAACGACGGGGCTACCGCGACATAGCCACCCTATAAAACATAGCAACCAGCATCGGAGACTTTGTACATGGCCTTGCGTTTCATGCGCATATTCATCGCCTTTTGCGCAGCCGCGACCAGCGGCCTGGTATCGGCCCAACCGGCCGGGGCGCTGGGTGATGATTTCATTTACCGTATCCGCCAAGGAGACACGCTTATACAGTTGGCGGGTACTTACACCCGCAACGAATCGAATTGGGCGACTTTGCAGCGCCTGAATTCCGTGGGCGACCCCTACCGCCTGATGATCGGTTCCGAGTTGCGTATTCCGCTGGCCCTGATTCCCGAAGTTCCGGCACCGACACAGGCCGTACACGTAAGCGGAAGCGCCAGCATGAACGGTACGCCGCTGCGTGAAGGCATGCCGATTGCCGAAGGCGCAACCATCACCACATCGGCCAATGGCTTTGTCACCCTGCAACTGGCCGATGGCACAAAGGTTACGCTGCCCCAGGGCGGCACTACCCAAGTGGAACGCCTGCGCCAATTCGAAGGCAGCGCACTGACCGACTCGATCCTGAGGGTCGAGCGCGGGACCCTGGATTCGCATGTCGCGCCGTCCGGCCAAGGCGTGGGCCGCTTCGAGGTGCGCACACCGGTAGCCGTTACCGGTGTACGAGGTACGCGCTTTCGCGTCCAGGCCGGTGCGCACGGCGCACGCAGCGAAGTCATCGATGGCAGTGT
>DASPIV010000518.1:0-2444 GCA_035628955.1 Bordetella sp. | reverse complement strand
CCTGCGTCAGTTCGCAGATTTCCCGTTCGATCAGCCGGGTGCCCGGCAGCAGGCGGCCCGACAGCATGGCGTCGCGCAGCAGGTCGGCGACCTGCGTGCGCTTGGGCGTTCCATTGGCGCGGGCGGGTTCGGAATCGGCGGAGGCAGTAGACATCAGACAGCGATCGGATCACGGGATTGCCAACTATACAGGCAGGTCGGGGGCTTTATATGGTCATTCAAAATCGATTGTTTTGTCAGACAAAATAGTATAAATTGTCATTCATAATTAACTTGCTCCGGAGCTCCGCGTGACCCAGGCTTTTTCCATCAATGAGGCTTTCCGGGGTCTGGCCACCGCCGAGATCTCGGATGCCCTGGACTTTTTCCATCTACCCGGCAGCGCGCTGGGCATAGGCTGCGTGGCCGGCCGGCCACGCGTGCTCGGGCCCGCCTATACCGTGCGTTTCGCCCCCGTGGATACGGCCGAGAAGGGCACCGTGGGTGATTTCATCGACGACGTGCCGGCGGGCGCAGTGGTGGTGCTGGATAACGGCGGCCGCCTCGACTGCACGGTGTGGGGCGGCATTCTGAGCCGGCTGGCCAGCCAGCGCGGCGTGGCGGGCACGGTGATCAACGGCGTGTGCCGCGACACCGCCGAGGCCGATGCCTGCGGCTACCCGCTGTACAGCCGCGGCCGCTTCATGCGCACCGGCAAAGACCGGGTGCAGGTCGAAGCGCTGCAGGTACCGGTAAGCCTGGGCGACGTGCGTGTCTGCCCGGGCGACATCCTGATGGCGGACCAGGATGGTGTGGTGGTGGTGCCGGCGGCACGAGCCAGCCAGGTTTTCGAGCAGGCCCTGGCCACCAGCAAAACCGAAGCGGCCATTCTGGCCGACGTGCTGGCGGGCGCGCGCCTGAGCGATGCGCGCCGCACGCATGGCTATCACACGCTGCAGCGTGGCCAGGCGCAGTAAGCGCGCCGGACACCATACGCTGGGCATTTACAGATGGGCGCCATAGCCGGCCTGGCGATACGCCGGCAATTCTCATAATCAAGACAGGAGACTTCCGATGCTTTTCATTTCCCGTATCCAGGCCCGCCGCGCTGCCATCGCGCTGGCGCTGGCCGCCTGCGGCGCCGCCGCCCCGGCCATGGCTGCCGAAAAACTGGACTGCCCCAACGTGCGCTTCGTGTCGCCCTATCCGCCGGGCGGCACCACCGACATCCTGGCGCGCCTGCTGGCGCCGTCGCTGCAAGAATCGCTGGGCGTGCCGGTGGTGGTGGACAACAAGGCCGGCGCCAGCAGCAACATCGGCACCGAATTCGTGGCGCGCGCGGCCCCCGACGGGTGCACGCTGCTGCTGGGCAATAACACTGGTGTCGTCATCAACCGCAACTTGTACAAACTGCGCATCGACCCGGTGAAAGACTTGCAGCCTATTGCCCAGGTGGCCGCGGTGCCGCTGGTGCTGTACGTGAATCCGCAAGTGCCGGTGAAAACCGTGGGCGAGCTGGTCGAGCTGCTCAAGCGCAAGCCGGGCAAGTACAACTTTGCCTCGGGCGGCAGCGGCAGTCCGCAACATCTGGCAGGCGAACTGCTGAAGCTGCGTTCGGGCGCCGACATGATGCACATTCCGTACAAAGGCCAGGGTCCGGCCATGACCGACGTGATCGCCGGCCAGGTGCAGATCGCCTTCGAGACAACGGCGGCCCTGCTGCCGCAGGCGCGCGCCGGGCGGGTCAAGCCGCTGGCCACCACAGGTGCCGAGCGCGCCGATGCCTTCCCCGACCTGCCCACCATGATCGAAGCCGGCTACAAGGGCTTCGAAATCACCAACTGGTACGGGGTGTTCGCGCCGGCGGGCCTGTCGCCGGCACTCACGCAGCGCCTGAATGCGGCCGTCAACCGCGCACTGGCCTCGCCCGAGGTGGCATCCAAGCTGGCGGACATGGGTTCCGCCAAGATGGGTGGCGCCAATGCCGAAGCCTTCAGCGCGTTCATCAAACAAGAAGTGCCGCGCTGGGAAGAGATCGTGCAACGCTCGAACGCCAAGGTCGACTGAGCTTTTGACCCCTACCACACGCCTTGTTCGCTGCCGGGGGGCCGCACATGGGCGGCGAAGCGCTGCACCAGGAACTCCACGAACGCCACGGTTTTGGCCGGCAGGTTCAGGCGTTCGGGGTACAGGGCATGGATGTCGGCGGGTGGGGGGTTCCAGTCGGACAGGATGGGCCGCAGGCGCCCCGACCTGAGATAAGCCGCGGTTTCCCATTCAGACCGCATCACGATGCCGTGGCCGGCCAGGGCCCATTCCAGCGCGCTCTGGCCGTCGTTGGAACTGAGCGGCCCGCGCACCTTTACGGTCTCGATGCGTTGCCCGGCCTGTAGGTGCCAGGTGCCATAGGCCACATCGTTTTCGCGCACCACGATGCAGCGGTGCCGCTGCAGCTCGCCCGGCGT
>DASPIV010000517.1:0-11807 GCA_035628955.1 Bordetella sp. | reverse complement strand
AACATCAGCTCTTGCTTGCGCAAGCGGTTGGCGTTTTCGATTTCCAGGCCGGCGGCCATTTCCAGCAGCTGCGAGACGTGCAGCGCCTTCAGTTCATTGAGGTGCATCGCGGTGAAAGGGGGAAATTAGAGAAGGGCTTGGGCGGCGGGCCACGGACGGGCCCGCGCGGTATATGGGCGCCGACAGTACCGGCGCGTGGTTCAGAGCACGTAGTGTATTACAACGCGCCGTCCAGGAAAGCAGTCAGTTGCGATTTCGACAGGGCGCCGACCTTGGTGGCGGCAGCCTGGCCGTCCTTGAACAGCATCAGGGTCGGAATGCCGCGGATGCCGTACTTGGCGGCGGTATCCGAATTTTCGTCGACATTGAGCTTGGCGACCGTCAGGCGGCCAGCGTATTCAGAGGCGACTTCTTCCAGAATGGGGGCGATCATCTTGCACGGGCCACACCAGGCCGCCCAGTAGTCGACCAGCACGGGCTGGCTGGACTTGATCACATCGGCATCGAAGCTTGCGTCGCTGACGTTCTTGATTTGCTCGCTCATGGTGATTCTCGGTTCAGCAGCATGGGACGCATGGGCGGCCCTGCCGTTTGTTCTACTGAAAGGTAAGGGACTAAGCATACCACTGTTGATAACAACAGGGTTTGCCGGTTTTGTGTAGGATGTGGCGGCGCGGCCCGCTGGCTGCTGCCCGCAATCGCCATTGCGGCGGCCCTGCGGCCGCCAGACTTCTTATCGTACCGAATTCGGGGCTGATCAGGTCGTGCGCATCCCACCTCAGGCCGCGCAGAATCTGGACTTGTCCGTAAAATGTCGGTTTTTTTCCACAGATGTTGGGGATAACTTGGCTACACCACGTTACACCGAAGCGTCCATCCGCGTCCTGAAGGGGCTGGAGCCGGTTCGCCAGCGCCCGGGTATGTATACCCGCACTGAAAATCCCTTGCACGTCGTGCAAGAGGTCATCGACAACGCTGCCGATGAGGCGCTGGCCGGCTACGGCAAACAGATTCAGGTCACGCTGCATGCCGATGGCAGCGTGTCCGTCGAGGATGACGGACGCGGCATTCCGGTCGGCTTGCACCCGGAAGAAAAAGCGCCAGTGGTCGAGCTGGTGTTCACCCGCCTGCATGCGGGCGGTAAATTCGACAAGCAGGGCGGCGGGGCCTACGCGTTTTCCGGCGGCCTGCACGGCGTCGGCGTGTCGGTTACCAATGCACTGGCGACGCGGCTCGAAGTCGTGGTGTGGCGCGAGGGCGCCACCAGCCGCCTGGTGTTCCAGGGCGGCGACGTAACCGAGCCCCTGGCGTCGTACCCCGAGGCCGGCCGCAAGAAATCGGGTACCCGGGTGCGTGTCTGGCCCGATGCCAAGTATTTCGACAGCCCTCAGATTCCGCTGAGCGAACTGACCCACTTGCTGCGCAGCAAGGCAGTGTTGCTGCCGGGCGTGAAAGTGACCCTGGTGTCCGAGAAAACCGGCGATACCAAGACCTGGCAGTACGAGGACGGCCTGCGGGGCTATCTGGCCGAGGCCCTGGCCGGGGCCGAATTGATGGTGCCGTTCTTCGAGGCCCAGCAATACGCGGGCGCCGACCACGAAACCTTCGCCGACGGCGAGGGCGCCCAGTGGGTGGTGGCCTGGACCGAAGACGGCAATGCCGTGCGCGAATCGTACGTAAACCTGATCCCCACCCCGGCGGGCGGCACCCACGAGTCGGGCCTGCGCGAAGGGCTGTACGGCGCGGTCAAGGGCTTTGCCGAATTGCATGGCCTGCTGCCCAAGGGGGTCAAGCTGCTGCCTGAAGACGTGTTTGCACGCGCCAGTTTCGTCTTGTCGGCCAAGGTGCTCGACCCGCAATTCCAGGGCCAGATCAAAGAACGCCTGAACAGCCGCGACGCGGTGCGGCTGGTGGGCGGGTTCACGAAAAGCGCACTCGACCTATGGCTGCACAGCAATGTCGAATACGGCAAGAAGCTGGCCGAGTTGGCCATCCGGCAAGCCCAGGCGCGTGCGCGGTCGGCCCAGAAGGTCGAAAAGCGCAAGAGTTCGGGCGTGGCGGTGCTGCCCGGCAAGCTTACCGATTGCGAGTCGTCCGATATTACGCGTACCGAGGTTTTCCTGGTCGAGGGCGATTCGGCCGGTGGGTCGGCCAAGATGGGCCGCGATAAAGAGTTCCAGGCTATCTTGCCGCTGCGCGGCAAGGTGCTCAATTCGTGGGAAGTCGACCGCGACCGCCTGTTCGCCAACAACGAAATCCACGATATCGCCGTGGCCATCGGCGTCGACCCGCATGGCCCGAACGATACGCCCGACCTGTCCGGCTTGCGCTATGGCCGCATCTGCATCCTGTCCGACGCCGACGTCGACGGTTCGCATATCCAGGTGTTGCTGCTGACCCTGTTCTATCGCCATTTTCCCAAGCTGGTGGAAGCCGGCAACGTCTACGTGGCCAAGCCGCCGCTCTTTCGCCTGGATGTGCCGGCGCAGGGCAAGCGGCCGGCGCGCAAGATCTATTGCCTGGACGCCGGCGAGCTCGAGGCCGCGCAGGACAAGCTGCGCAAGGAAGGCGCGCGCGAAGGGGCCTGGAGCATCAGCCGCTTCAAGGGCCTGGGCGAAATGAATCCCGAGCAATTGTGGGAAACCACCATGAATCCCGATACGCGCCGCCTGTTGCCCGTGGGCTATGGCAGCCTGTCCCCTGAAGACACCACCCGCATGTTCGACATGCTGATGGGCAAGGGCGAGTCCTCGCAGCGCCGCGCCTGGATCGAAGAAAAGGGCAACCTGGCCGAGCTGGACATCTGAGCGCGCTCGCCTGACCGTATACGCAAATCCGAAGACACATGACCGACACCAATCAACCCGGCCTGTTCGACGCGGCCGCCAGCGAGGCCGACGAGGCCATCACGCTGGCCCGATATGCCGAGCAGGCGTACCTGGACTACGCTGTTTCCGTGGTGCGCGGACGCGCCTTGCCCGATGTGGGCGACGGCCAGAAACCCGTGCAGCGCCGCATTCTCTACGCCATGCAGGACATGGGGCTGGGCCCCGGCGCCAAGCCGGTGAAGTCGGCCCGCGTGGTCGGCGACGTACTGGGCAAGTATCACCCGCACGGCGACCAGGCTGCCTACGACGCCATGGTGCGCATGGCGCAAGACTTCTCGCTGCGCTATCCGTTGATCGACGGCCACGGCAATTTCGGTTCGCGCGATGGCGACAACGCGGCGGCCATGCGCTACACCGAGGCGCGCCTGACGCCGTTCTCGCGCCTGCTGCTCGACGAGCTCAACGAGGGCACCGTCGATTTCGCCCCCAACTATGACGGCAGCCAGCAAGAGCCGCAAATGCTGCCGGCGCGCTTGCCCGTCATGCTGCTCAATGGCGCGTCCGGCATCGCCGTGGGCATGGCCACCGAAATCCCGTCGCATAACCTGCGTGAGATTGCGCAAGCCTGCGTGGCGCTCATCAAGCAGCCCAAGCTGTCCGATGAAGAGCTGTACGCCATGGTGCCCGGCCCCGATTTCGCCGGCGGTGGCCAGATCATTACGCCGGCCGCCGATATCGCCCAGATCTATCTGGGCGGCCGCGGTTCGCTCAAGGCGCGGGCGCGCTGGCAGTTCGAAGAAATGGCGCGCGGCCAGTGGCAGTTGGTGGTGCACGAGCTGCCGCCAGGCACTTCGGGCCAGAAGGTGCTCGAAGAGATCGAAGAGATCACCAATCCCAAGGTCAAGGCCGGCAAGAAAAGCCTGACTACCGACCAGCAGCAGGCCAAGGCGGTGATGCTGAACCTGCTGGATGCGGTGCGCGACGAGTCAGGCAAGGATGCCGCCGTGCGGCTGGTGTTCGAACCCAAGACGTCGCGCGTGGATCGCGACGAGTTCGTCAACACCCTGCTGGCGCAGACCAGCATGGAAAGCAGTGTGCCCATCAACCTGGTGTGCATCGGCACCGACGGCCGGCCGCGCCAGAAAGGCTTGCGCGACATCCTGGCCGAGTGGGTGGCGTTCCGCACCGATACCGTGGTGCGCCGCACCCGCTATCGCCTGGACAAGGTCATCGACCGCATCCATGTGCTGGAAGGGCGCATGGTGGTGTACCTGAATGTCGACGAAGTCATCCAGACCATCCGCGAATCCGACGAGCCCAGGGCGGCGCTGATGCAGCGCTTCAAGCTGTCCGAGCGCCAGGCCGAAGACATTCTCGAAATGCGCTTGCGCCAGCTGGCTCGCCTGGAGGGCATCAAGATCGAGCAGGAACTGGCCGAAAAACGCGACGAGCAAGCCCGCCTTCAGGAATTGCTGGACAACCCCACGTCGCTGAAGCGCTTGCTGATCAAGGAAATCGAAACCGACGCCAAGCAGTATGGCGACGATCGGCGCACGCTGATCAAGAGCGCCGAGCGTGCCGTGCTGGAAACCAAGGTGGTCGACGAGCCTGTGACGGTGGTCGTGTCGCAGAAGGGTTGGCTGCGGGCGCGCCAGGGGCATGGGCACGATGCCTCGCAGTTCGGTTTCAAGCAGGGCGATGACCTGTACGGGGCATTCGAATGCCGCACTACCGATACGCTGATCGCCGTGGGCGACAACGGGCGGGTGTATTCCGTGGCGGTGGCGGGCCTGCCTTCCGCACGGGGCGATGGCCAGCCGGTCACCACGATGATCGACCTGGCTCCAGGCACCCGCATCGTGCACAGCATTGCCGCGTCGCCCGACACGCGGTGGCTGTTGGCCACCCAGCGCGGTTTCGGCTTCGCCGCGCGGCTGGGCGACATGGTGTCGCGCCAGCGTGGCGGCAAGCAGTTCATCACGCTCGAAGACGGCGACGCACTGCTGCGCCCCGTGCCGCTGTTCGACGGCGCGCGGCAATTGGCGCTGCTGTCGGCCAAGGGCAAGTTCCTGGTGTTTGGCCTGGACGAGGTCAAAGCCTTGTCGGGTGGTGGCCGCGGCACGATCCTGATCGGGCTGGATCCGGCCGACAAGCTGGCCCAGACGGTGCCCATCGGGGCGGGCGGCCTGCGTGCCACCGGCATCTACCGGAACAAGGTTACCGAAGACATCGTGGCTGGCGCGGCGTTGCAGCCCTATGTAGGCAAGCGGGCGCGCAAGGGGCGGGCGCTGGAAGTCCGGCCCAAGCAGCCGGTGCTGTCGCCCGTGCTTTAAGCGTATTCACGCGGGCCGCAGGTCGTCCAGGTGCCCCGGTGTCTGACTCCCCGAAGGGGTGTCAGACACCGAAACTTGGCAAGGCCTTTCTGCCCACAGCGGTGTCAGGCACGGGGGCCAGACACCTGGAATCCAGCAAGCTACCTTGGGGGTTGCCAACCCTCCGGTTCAAGCCACCGCCAGGCCGTTTTGCCGCTTTTCGCGCCGGCCTTGCAAGCCCCAGATCAGGGCCAGCAGCGCCAGGGCAGGCACATAGACCCAGAACTCGGAAGGCCGGTGCGGGTTGGGCACTTTGACGGTGACCACATCCCAGCCTTGTTCCCAGCCCGCGCGGCGGGCCCGGCTGCCGAACTGCACGGCGCCGATCTGTACCTGGTCGCCCAGGGCGGTAATCATCAGGCCGGCTTCGTTCAGGCGTTTGCGGCCGGCGGCTATGCCGGTGCTGGTGTCGCCCTCGGGCAGCGCGGGCAGGGCCACCGCCACGGTCTTGGTCAGTTCGTCGCCCTCGATGTTCATGCCTTGAAGCACCGCCACCAGCCGGCCGCCATCGGGCAGTTCGCCGGCCGTGGCCATGATTTCAGAGGCCGGCACGTCTTCGTACTTGTCGGCTATGTGGTTCATGAACCAGTCCGGACGGAACAGCATGAAGGTCACGAGCAGCAGCACCACGACTTCGATCACAGTGCAGCGCACCCGCATCCAGCCCAGCGTCGCCGCCGCAAACGTCAGCGAAGCCAGCGTCGCCCCGCCGATGACCAGCAGCAGTTCGTCCCATCCATGCACGTCGATCAACAGCAGCAGCGGGTTGAACACGAACATGAACGGCAGCACCGCGGTACGCAGGGCGTAGGTGACGCCCTGGACGCCGGTCTTGATCGGGTCTTCGCCCGAGATGGCCGCCGCAGCGAAAGTGGCCAGGCCCACGGGTGGCGTGATGTCGGCCATGATGCCGTAATAGAACACGAACATGTGCACCGCGATCAACGGAATCACCAGGCCGTTCTGCGCGCCCAGCTCGACCACTACCGGAGCCATCAGCGTGGCCATCAGGATGTAGTTTGCAGTGGTGGGCATGCCCAGCCCCAGTACCAGGCACACGATGGCTGTAAAGATCAGCATCAGCAGCACGTTGCCCATCGAGACCAGTTCGACGAAGGCGGTCATGCGCAGGCCCAGGCCGGTCAGGGTGATCGCGCCCACGATCAGGCCGGCGGTGCCGCACGCGATGGCAATGCCGATCATGTTGCGCGCGCCGTCTTCCAGCCCGCCGATGGCTTCGCGCCAGCCGCGTTGCAGCGCGGGCGCGATCGACTGGCTGCGGAACCAGGCGGTCAAGGGCCGCTGCGTGACCATCTGCACCAGCATCGCCACCGCCGCCCAGAACGCCGACAACCCGGCCGACAGTTCTTCGATGCTCAGGCACCACACCAGTATCCCGATGGGGATCAGGAAATGCAGGCCTGCCCGCACGGTGGGCCAGGGTTCCGGGCGCACCGGGTTGGTAATGCTGATTTCCTCGGGCAGGTCGGGATGGCGGGCGGCCAGGCGCAGCAGCCAGACGTCCAGCACCACCAGCAGCCCCAGCAGCACCCACACCGCGGCCGCGCCGGCCACTGCCTTGACCCCCATGCCGATCCAGTAGATCAGGCCCATGACGATCAGCGTGCCGCTGATGCCCATGCCCCAGCCCGCCAGCTTTTGCAGTGGCGTGCGCGGCTTGCCGCCCGACATCATGGGCTGGATGCCCAGCTTCAAGGCTTCCAGGTGCACGATGTAGAACAGCGCGATATATGAGATCGAAGCCGGCAGAATGGCGTGGCGGATGATGTCGGTGTAAGGAATGCCCACGTACTCGATCATCAGGAATGCGGCGGCCCCCATTACCGGCGGCATGATCTGGCCGTTGACCGACGACGCGGTCTCGATGGCGCCGGCCCGGATCCCCCCATAGCCGGCTTTTTTCATCAGTGGAATCGTGAAAATGCCGCCGGTGACCACGTTGGCAACCGATGAGGCCGAGACCAGCCCGTTTACCGCCGAAGACACCACGGCCACCTTGGCCGGGCCGCCGCGCAGGTGGCCCAGCAGCGCGAATGACACCTGCATCATGTAGTTGCCGGCGCCGCATTTGTCCAGCAGCGAACCCAGCAGCACGAAAATGAAGATGTACGACACCGATACGCCCAGCGCCACGCCATAGACGCCTTCGGTGGTCAGCCACATATGCGAGGCCAGGCGCTCGATCGAGGCGCCGCGGTGCGCCAGCACATCGGGCAGCCAGGGGCCGGCCAGCACGTACAGGACGAATACCGCGCCCAGGACGGTCATGGGCAAGCCCAGCGAGCGGCGCGTGACTTCCAGCAGCAGCAGCAGGCCGATGGATGCCGTGGCGACGTCCATGGGGGTGGGCTGGCCGGGCCGTCCCGCCAGTTCCTTGTAGAACAGGAAGAGGTAGGCGCCGCAAAATGCCGCCATGATGGCCAGTACCCAGTCGTGCCATGGCATGCGGTCGCGCGGCGAGCTCTTGCGCGCCGGATAAGCCAGGTAGCCCAGAAACATGGCGATGCCCAGGTGCAGGGCGCGGGCCTCGGTGTCGTTGAAAATGCCCCAGCTGAATGTGAACGGCAGCGGCGAGGCATACCAGAGCTGGAACAGCGACCATAGCAGCGCGCCCAGTGCGAGCGTGGCGCCGGCGATGCCGCCGGCTTGGCGCCCGCCCCGGTCGACATCGGCGACCAGTTGTTCCAGATCGGCTGTCGTGGTGGACGGCTCGGTCTTCATTGAATTTCCCCAGCGTGTTTGGGTGGCCGGTTGGTGCGCGCCATACTTGCCCGCGGTGCGCACCCCGGCGTCATGATGAAACCAGGGCCGGCCACGCCGCCATGCGGGGTGGCCGGCCGGTACGGACGTTTACAGCAGGCCCTTCTCTTTGAAGTACTTTTCGGCGCCCGGATGCAGCGGGGCCGACAGGCCGTTCTTGGCCATGTCTTCGGCTTTCAGGTGGGCAAAGGCCGGATGCAGTTTCTTGAAATCGTCCAGATTGTCGAACACGGCCTTGACGACGATATAGACGGTCTCGTCGGGCACGTCGGCCGAGGTGACGAAAGTGGCTGTCACGCCGTAGGTCTTGGTGTCATTGGGATTGTTGGGGTACAGGCCGCCGGGAATCGTGGCGTGCGCGTAATACGGGTACTTCTCGACCAGCTTGTCCACCGCCGGGCCGGTCAGCGACACCAGTTGCGCGCCGCAGGTGGTGGTGGGGTCCTGGATATTGGCCGAGGGATGGCCCACGCCATAGAAGAAGCCGTCGATCTTGCCGTCGCACAGGGCCGAGCCATGCTCGTCAGGACGCAGTTCCGAAGCCAGCGAGAAGTCCTTCAGGGTCCAGCCCATCGTGGCCAGCAGCTCTTCCATGGACGCGCGCGTGCCCGAGCCGGGGTTGCCCACGTTGAAGCGCTTGCCCTTGAAGTCTTCGAACGACTTGATGTTGGCTTCTTTGCGGGCCACTACGGTGAAGGGCTCGGGATGGATCGAGAAGACCGAGCGCAGCTTCTTGAATTCGCCCGCATCCTTGAATTGGCCGGCACCGTTGTAGGCGTTGTAGCCCACGTCCGATTGCACCACGCCCAGGTCCAGTTCGCCGGCCTTGATGGTGTTCACGTTGAACACCGAGCCACCCGTGGATTCGACCGAGCAGCGGATGCCGTGCGAAGCGCGGTCTTTGTTGACCAGACGGCAGATGGCCCCGCCAGCGGCGTAGTACACACCGGTGACGCCGCCTGTGCCGATGCTGACGAATTTCTGCTGCGCCGAGGCGGGCAACGGGGCGGCGATCGCCATGGCCACGGCCGCGCATGCCGCGGCCAGGCTCAAGGTCTTTTTCTTGTTGCCCAGGGTGTGTTTGACAGACTTGCTCATACAAACTCCTTTTGAGGATTTTTCCCCGTGGAAATACCGGTGTTTCCGGCGATTGAACGCGTCCGAGCCAGGACGCGTAGCGTACGGCGCCAGGGTTGTGCCCTGGAGCATCAGTAAAGTCTAAGATCGGGTTTGGGCAATGGCCGCGTCGATGGCGCCGGCCAGGCGCTCGGTCAGTTGATCCAGTTCGTCGTCCGATACGATGAAAGGCGGGGCCAGCAGCACATGGTCGCCCGATTGGCCGTCGATGGTGCCGCCCATGGGGTATACCATCAGTCCGCGGGCCATGGCCTCGCGCTTGATGCGTGCATGCAGGGAATGCCGGGAATCGAACGGCAGCTTGGCGGCGCGGTCGGCCACCAGCTCCACGCCCATGAACAAGCCGCGGCCCCGGATGTCGCCCACGTGGGGGTGTGCGCCCAGCGTGGCCTCTAAGCGCTGGCGCAGGCCCGTACCCTGGTCGCGCACCCGCTGCAGCAGGCCGTCGCGGGCGATGACCTGCTGCACCGCCAGCGCGGCGGCGCAGGCCGTGGCATGGCCCAGGTAGGTATGGCCATGCTGGAAGAAACCGGTGCCGGCGCTCATGGCCGCTACGATCTTTTCTTGCGCCATGACCGCGCCTATGGCCTGGTACCCGCCACCCAGGCCTTTGGCGATGGTGATCAGGTCAGGCACGATGCCTTCTTGTTCGACCGCGTACAGGCTGCCGGTACGGCCCATGCCGCACATGACCTCGTCAGCGATCAGCAGTACGCCGTAGCGGTCGCACACTTCGCGAATGCGCCGGAAGTACCCCGGCACCGCGGTCAGCGCCCCGGCGGTGGCGCCCACCACCGGCTCGGCCACGAAGGCGATCACGCTATCGCCGCCCAGCCGCACGATGGTGTCTTCAAGCTCTTGCGCCAGCCGCGCGCCATAGGCCTCGGGCGATTCGCCGGGGCCGCGATCGCGGTAGTCGTAGCAGGGCGAGACGTGCGTCACGTCGATGAGCAGCGGCTTGAATTGCGCGCGGCGCCATTCGTTGCCGCCTACCGCGAGTGCGCCCAGGGTATTGCCGTGATAGCTCTGGCGGCGCGCGATGATGTGGCGGCGCTGCGGCTGGCCGATCTCGACAAAATACTGGCGGGCCATCTTCAGGGCGGCCTCGACGGCTTCGGAACCGCCCGAGACGAAATAGGCGTGGCTGGTGCCCGCCGGCGCATCCGCCACCAGCCGCTCGGCCAGGCGTTCGGCGACCTCGGTGGTGAAGAAGCCCGTGTGCGCATAGGCCAGCTGGTCGATCTGCGCATGCATGGCGGCCTGTACATCGGGGTGATTGTGGCCCAGGCACGAAACGGCGGCGCCGCCCGACCCGTCGAGATAGGCGCGGCCAGCGCTGTCGTACAGCCAGGCACCCTGGCCCCGCACGGCCACGGGCGGGGTGGCGCGCAATGATCGGTGGAATACGTGGGTAGTGCTCATGTCGGTAGGTTCGATGAAAAGCGGGCGCCGCGGGCGCTCAGGAAGGGTTGTGGCAAAAAAGGTTGGCCTGCCGGTCGTGATCCATGGTTGGTTTCCTGGTCGGCCTAGGGGGCGGCTTGCCCCGCCGCCGACCAGAACACCTTGTCGGCATGCATGCGCTCTTCGATTTCGCTCAGGCGATTCAGTATTTCCACGCCGCCGCGTGCCGTCAGGCGGGCAATCAGGTGTTCGGCCAGGCCCAGCAGCCCGGCGGTGGTGTGGAAAAAAGAGCCTGGCCCGCGCTGCATGGGCCGGTGCCGCACGCCGTCGCGGTCGGGGCGTTCAAATAGCAGTACATGGCGGGCATCGACCGCCAGCGGCGACAGGGTGTCATCGGTCAGTGCGATGACGGCAACGCCTTGTTGCGCGGCCTGCCGCGCCAGGCGGACGGTGGCGGTGGGATAGGGCGATTGCGAAATCGCGATCAGCGCGTCGGTTTCACGCAGGTTATCCACGGTCTCGGCCTGCAAGCCGCCCAGCCCGTCGATGAGCACACTGTTGCGCCGTACCAGTTGGTAGGCATAGTGCATCTGGAAAGCGATGCCGAACGCCGATCGCGTTCCCAGGAAACCCACTTGGCGTGCTCCGAGCAGGGTTTTGACCGCGGCATCGAATGCCGCCGAGCTGTTCAGCGTGCAGACTGACTGGATCGCCTGCGCCTGCAGGCTGGTCAGCGCGTCATGGCCGGCCTGGCCGGCGCTGCCGTGCAGGGCCTGGAGTTCGGCGGCGCGCTCGCGCAGGCTGGCGGGGCGTTCGCCGGCCAGCGCCTGCTGGAAAGGGGCGCGGAACACCTCGTAGCTGTCATAGCCGGCCGCGCGGGCCAGCCTCAGCATGGTGGCGGGAGCCACTCCCAATGCCTGCGCCTGGCGCCGCATCGACCACAGGCCCACCTCGACGGGATGGTCGGCTACCCAATGCGCGGCGCGTTGCAGCTCGGGCGGCAACTGCTCGAGCAGGCTTTGCAATCGTTGCAGAACCAACAAAGGAGGGGTGGGCGGCACGGCGACGAAAGGTGGGTCGGCGAAAAAAACACATGATAAATAAACGCGAAACTAAAAAACATATGTTTTTTCTTGTCTCAGGGTAATCCCCAGCTTGATAGTTCATGATGCGTCCGCCGCGTGGAAATGGCCATGAAAATTCCCCGGGCATTTTCCTAAAAACCAATATTTTTCATCATCTTCTGTAAATGCGTACGCATTTATTCACATCTTCGCGACGTTATGGG
>DASPIV010000516.1:0-3053 GCA_035628955.1 Bordetella sp. | reverse complement strand
CGGCTGGTGTTGTCGGCCCAGGGGCGCCTGCTGCTGGATTACGCCGAACGCCTGCTGCGCTTGTCCGACGAGGCCCAGGCCGCGTTGCGCGACGGGACGCCGCGCGGCCTGTTGCGGGTGGGCACCATGGAAAGCACGGCTGCCGCCCGGCTGCCTCCCATTCTGGCGGCCTATCATGGCGCCTGGCCTCAGGTGAGCATCGAACTGGTATCCGGAACCAGTGGCGCGTTGGTCAACAAGATCCACCGCGGCGAAATCGAAGCGGCCTTCGTGGCTCAGCCTTATGCCGAAGAGGGCCTGGATGGTGTGCTTGCGTTCACCGAAGAACTGGTGCTGATTTCGCCCTTGGCGGGTGTACCGGTGGCGACAGCGCAAGACCTGCGCGACGCTACCTTGATCGCCTTCAGTACGGGGTGTTCGTACCGGCGTATCCTCGAAGCCTGGCTGGCCCAGGAAAACGTGGCCGCCGGCCGCACTATGGAATTTGCCTCGTATCATGCCATCGTGGCCTGCGTGGCCGCGGGAGCCGGCGTGGCCATTGTGCCGCGCTCGGTGCTGGACATATTGCAGGCCGCGCAAACGCTGCGGGTGTGTGCCCTGCCGCCGCCCTTTGTCCGGGCGCGCACCATGCTGGTGTGGCGGCGCGGGCACCAGTCGCCCGCGCTCGACGCGTTGCGCGCCGAATTGCCGCGGACAGCCGGCTAGAAACGATATCCGACGCCTACCGTGGCCACCCACGGATCGATGCGGGCCGTGCCGATGCGCTGGCCGTCCAGCTTCACTTTCGACGAGATGTCGATATAGCGCAGGTCGGCGTTCATGAACCAGCGTTCATTGAGCTTGATGTCCACGCCCAGTTGCCCGGCCAGACTCCAGGAATCGCCCAGCTTCAGGTCCGACCCGCTGAGCGCGCCATGCGTTTGGGTGTCGAAGAAGTGCGTGTAGTTCAGGCCGACGCCCACGTAGGGTTGTACGGTGCTGTCGGGCAGGAAGTGCCACTGCAGGCTGAGCGTGGGAGGCAGGTGCTTGGTGCTGCCGATCTTGCCCAGCCCACCGCTGCCGCGGATATCGTGCTCGAAAGGCCAGGCGCCCAGCAGTTCGATGCCGACGTGCCGCGTGGCCATGTAGGTAACGGCGAAGCTGGGGCGGACGCTGCTGTTGACATCGAGGCCGACGGCGCCGCCCAGCACGCTGCCGTTGCCGGACTTCGGATTGACCTGGGTAACCCCCAGCTTGAACAGCCAGTCGCCTGCTTCGTGGGCATGGGAGGGGGCGGCGGCCAAGCCGGCTACGCACAGCGTGGCGGCCAGGGTAGTACGTAAAGACATGAAGCTCTCCGTTGCACCGACATATGTCGGCAGTTGGAAAGGTTCTCAGGCCGGCGGCCAAACCGGCTTGATCCATGTCAGCAGTAGGGTTACTGGCCGGAAGATGTCCGATACCCGTGGGGTATCAGACATCGAAGTGTGGTTTTAGCGTCTCAGCGCGGCAGTTCGCTGGCGCCCATCAGGTATTCATCGACGGCGCGGGCGCATTGCCGGCCTTCGCGGATGGCCCAGACCACCAGCGACTGGCCACGGCGCATGTCCCCGGCCGCGAACACTTTGTCGATGCTGGTGCGGTAGTCGTCGGTGTTGGCGCGTGCGTTGCCGCGCGCATCGCGATCGACGCCAAAGGCGTCCAGTACGTTCTGCACCGGCGACACGAATCCCATGGCCAGCAGTACCAGGTCGGCCTGGATCTCGAATTCCGAACCGTCGACCTCGCGCATCTTCATCTGGCCGGTGGCCTCGTCCTTGAACCACTCGACGCGCGAGCCCACCAGTTTCTCGACCTTGCCGTTGCTGCCCTTGAGCAGCTTGGTGGTTACCGCCCAGTCGCGCTCGCAACCTTCTTCGTGCGACGACGACGAGCGCATCTTCAGGGGCCAGTATGGCCAGACCAGCGGCTTGTTTTCCGATTCGGGTGGCTGGGGCATCAATTCGAATTGGGTGACCGAGGCCGCGCCCTGGCGATTGCTGGTGCCCACGCAGTCCGAGCCCGTGTCGCCGCCGCCGATCACCACCACATGCTTGCCCTTGGCCAGAGTCTGGTTGGTCAGCCGGTCGCCGGCCACGGCCTTGTTCTGCTGGCGCAGGAAGTCCATGGCGAAGTACACGCCATCGAGCTCGCGGCCCGGCACAGGCAGGTCGCGCGGGGTTTCCGACCCGCCGCTCATGACCACGGCGTCGAAATCGGCCAGCAGCGAGTCGGGCGTGCGCACCGTCAGGCCGTCGGCCACCGGGTCGGCCGGATTGCCGATGTAGGTCGAGGGCGCGAACTCGACGCCTTCGGCTTCCATCTGGGAAATGCGGCGGTCGATCTGCGATTTTTCCAGCTTGAAGTCGGGAATGCCGTAGCGCAACAGGCCACCGATGCGGTCGCTCTTGTCGAACACGGTGACCGAATGGCCGGCGCGCGCCAGTTGCTGCGCGGCCGCCAGGCCGGCCGGGCCGGAGCCCACTACGGCGACTTTCTTGCCGGTCTTGCGCGCGGGCACCTGCGGCACCACCCAGCCTTCCGCCCAGCCCTTGTCGATGATGGCGTGCTCGATGGACTTGATGCCGACGGCGTCGCTATTGATGTTGAGGGTACAGGCCGCTTCGCACGGCGCCGGGCAGATGCGGCCGGTGAATTCGGGAAAGTTGTTGGTGGAATGCAGCACATCCAGCGCACGGCGCCATTCCTGCCGGTACACCAGGTCGTTCCAGTCGGGAATGATGTTGTTGACGGGGCAGCCGTTGTTGCAGAACGGGATGCCGCAGTCCATACAGCGGGCAGCCTGCTGCTTGGACTGTTCGTCGGTCAGGTGCAGGACGAATTCGCGCCAGTTCTTCAGGCGCTTCTGCGGCGCTTCGGCGGCTTCCTGCAGCCGCTGAAATTCCATAAAGCCGGTGATTTTTCCCATGGTAGATCCTTAGGCAGCCAGTTGTTCCGGATTGGCTGCACGCCACATTTCGCCCAATGCCCGTCGGTATTCCGTCGGCATGACCTTGATGAATTTGCCGCGCGAG
>DASPIV010000515.1:0-2485 GCA_035628955.1 Bordetella sp. | reverse complement strand
ACGGCGCCTTCGTGCAAGGCGGCCGGTTGCTGGCTGCCACGGAAAACGATTTCGAGGGTGGACGCGGCGTGCTTGGTCTGTACGACGCCACGCCCGGCGGCGGCTACCGGCGCGTGGGCGAGTTCGACGCCGGCGGCATCGGCCCGCACGAAGTGGTGCTGCTGCCCGATGGCAAGACGCTGTGCGTGGCCAATGGCGGCATCCTGACGCATCCCGACTACGGCAAGCTGGAACTCAATCTGGACACCATGCAGCCGTCGCTGGCCTATGTGGATGCGGCCGATGGCCGCCTGCTCGAACGCGTGGAACTGCCTGCGCAATACCATCGGCTGTCGATTCGGCATCTGGTGGTGGCGGCCGATGGCGCGGTGTGGTTCGGATGCCAGCATACCGGCCCGGCAAGCGAGCGGCCGCCGCTGGTGGGGCGCCATCGGCGCGGCCAAGCTCCGGAACTGTATGCCGGGCCCGACGAGGTCCTGCGCGGCTTTCGCAATTATGTCGGATCGGTGGCGGCGGACCCGGCGGGCGGCGTGGTCGCCACCAGCAGCCCGGTGGGCGGCCAGGTGGTGTATTGGGACACCGCAAGCGGGCGCTGCCTGGGCCTGACCCGCTTGGCCGACGGCTGCGGCGTGGCGCCTTCGGCGCCCGAGCGCTTCCTGGTCAACAGCGGCATAGGGGCGCTGGTGCAGGCTGGTCCCGAGCTGGCGGCGCAATCGATCCTGCCGCCTTCGTCCGGCCTGTCGTGGGACAACCATTTCCGCCGCCTCTAGCGCCACGCTCGGCATCGCCACCGGTATCTGATACAGTTTTCGACTATTCAACTCCAGCACGCCCGCCCTTGAGCGCGGGGGTGCGTTGCACACGGGAACCCGCATGAGCGAATACCTGGTAACCCTCGAAACCCTGATGCCGCGCCTGGCCAACGGCGCGCTCAATATCGCCATGGCCCTGGCCATACTGCTCATCGGCTGGTGGGTGTCGGTGTTGCTGGGGGGCTGGGTCCGGCGCGCGGCAACCCGCTCGCCGCGCATCGACCCCACCATCGTGCCCATGTTCTACAGCGTGGTGGTATGGGCGGTACGCATCTTCACCGTGATCGCCGTGTTGGCGCGGTTCGGGGTGCAAACCGCCAGCCTCATCGCCGTGCTGGGCGCGGCAGGCCTGGCCGTGGGGCTGGCCTTGCAGAACACGCTGCAGAATATCGCGGCCGGCATCATGCTGCTTATCTTGCGGCCCTTGCGCGCCGGCGAATACGTGGCGCTCAGCAGCGGCACCGAGGGCACGGTGGCCGAAGTCGGCCTGTTCTTGTGCCGCCTGGTGCAGGGCGACGGCATTCACATCACGCTGCCCAATAGCGTGGTCTGGAATGCCACCATCACCAACTACAGCCGCAACGTCACGCGCCGGCTCGATATCCCTGTCACCGTGCATTACGGCGACAGCCTGGATACCGCCCTGGAAAGCCTGAACAAGCTGGTGACCGCCCACCCCATGGTGCACAAAGACCCGGCGCCGCAGATCAAGGTCAGCGAATACAAAGACAACGGCACGGTGGTCAATGTGCGCATATGGTGCGCGGCTGCCCAATACTGGGACCTGCGCTGGGACCTGTTCCACCAGATCCGGCAGACGCTGGGCGCGGCCGGCTTCAAGCCGCCCATCCCCGTGCGCGAGATCCAGGGGCAGCCCAAAGACGGTGGCGCCCCGGCCGCCTGATCAGGCGCGTAGCGAAAGGCGCGCCAGTTCGGTGTGGATCCAGCCGGCGATCTCGCGCTGGCGCGGCGCCGGCATGCGGTCGATGATCGCCGTGACACTGACGGCCAGGATCGGCGCCCCCTGCGGGTCGAGCAGGGCGCATCCCACGCCCAGCGCGCCGCGCACCGCGTGGTTGCCCACCACGGCATAGCCGCGCGCCCGCGTGTTCTCGATCAGGCGATGCATTTCATGCGGTGTCATGCCGCCGTATTCGTCCAGGAAACCCGAATTGCGTTCGACAATGCAGTGCGCAACCGGGTCGGGCAGCGCGGCAAGCAGCGCCATGCCGCCCGAACCCACCCCGAGCGGCTGGCGCTTGCCGGCGTAGGTTGCCAGAATCTGCACTGGATATCCGCCTATTTCGCGGTGCAGGCTGACCGATTCGTCGCCTTCGCGCACCACCAGGAAGACGGCATCGCCGGTACGCTGGGCCAGCCGCCGCAAGATCGGCAAGGTCTGGCTGACGCGCGGGTCTGGCGTGGCGTTATCCGCACAGGTGGCCCATTGGGCCCGGTATTTCTTGGTGCCGGGCACTGCCAGCACCAGCCCCGAGTCCAGCAGCGCGGCCAGCAACCGATAGATAGTGGGGCGCTGGATGCCGGTCAGGCGCGCAATATCCGTGACGCTGAGCCCGGTGGCGCCCTGGTCGCGCAACGCGGCCAATACGGCCAACCCGCGGCGCAGCGTGCGCGGGCCGGAAGAACTCTCTGAAATCGACATGCATCCCTCG
>DASPIV010000514.1:0-2053 GCA_035628955.1 Bordetella sp. | reverse complement strand
ACCTGGCCTGGCGCACGGGCGAGGAGGGCGCCGCCCTGGCCTGGTGGCGGGAACGGCTTCGGCAGGACGGGACGTTCGACCGTTGGCTGCAGCGGCTGGCCGGAACGGAATATCCCGCCACGCTGCCTGGCGCGGCGCGATAATGGCCCCACACTCGCAGTCCCCCCGATGGAAGTGGCCATGCACGCCCTGATCGAGCAGTTCGGACTGGCGCTGGTGTTCGTCAACGTGCTCGCGCTGGCCCTCGGCCTGCCGGTGCCGGCGATGCCGACGCTGATCCTGGTCGGTGCCGGCTACGCGATGCAGGGCGGCCCGACGGCGTGGCTGGGTTGCCTGGCCGCCTGGCTGCTGTCGATCAGCGCCAGCGTGATCGGCGACACCGCCTGGTTCCTGGCAGGCCGCCGTTATGGCACGCGCACCCTGCAGTCGCTGTGCAGGCTTTCGCTGTCGCGGGACACCTGCATGAAAAAGACCGAACGCTTCTATGGACGCTTTGGCGTGCGCGTGCTGTCGATCGCCAAGTTCGTGCCCGGGTTGTCGATGGTGTCGGTGCCGATGGCCGGTGCGATGCAGGTCAGGCTGCCGCCGTTCCTGCGCTACGACGTCCTCGGCGCGGCGCTGTGGGCGGCCGCCGGCCTCGGGCTGGGCGTGGTGTTCGTCGAACAGATCGACTACGTCCTGGACCTGCTGAGTACCTTGGGCACCGGTGCGCTGGGTGTGGCCGGCATCGGCCTGGCCGGTTACATCGCGTGGCGGGCGTGGCGCCGCCACCAGTTGATGCGGTCGCTGGTGGCGGCGCGGATCAGCGTGGATGAGTTGTATGCGTTGATGCAGGACCCGTCGCGCGCGCCGGCGGTACTGGATATCCGTGCACAGGGTTATCGCGACCTGGAGCCCTATACGATTCCTGGCGCGGTGTTCGCCGACGAGCGGCGTCTGGATGAAATCCTCGGCAGTTTTCCACCCGAGCGCAGCATCGTGATCTTCTGCGCCTGCCCGAACGAAGTCTCGGCCGCGTGGCTGGCGGCGCGCCTGCGCGAACACCGCTATCACGATGTGCGGCCGCTGCTCGGCGGACTGGAGGCATGGCGTGCGGCCGGCCATGAAACCGTCGCGCTGTTGCCTGCAGCGGCGCCGGATCAATCGCCGCCACCGGCGATGGCATGAGTGACGCGTGCCGTCGTAATGTGGAATCGAGTCGTCGAATGACGAAAAAAAAGACGGCAAGTAAACTTGCCGTCTTTCTAGATTGGCGCGCCCGGAGAGATTCGAACTCCCGACCGCCTGGTTCGTAGCCAGGTACTCTATCCAACTGAGCTACGGGCGCGTCGTCAGGAGGAGAATTATGCGGAACTCCCCAGGACCCGTCAATCGTTTTCTACGAAAAATTTCACGGCGGCGATCCGCATAGCGAGGCCGCCACGGCGGCGGGCTGCTTCATCCAGGAAAAATGGTCCGCGCGCGTGCCAAGGCTGCGGGCCGGCAGGATATGCATGCCGGTGGGGCCGCGCATGCGCGAGGTGAGGGCCTTCAGCGAACCCGGCGGCGCCAGCCAGTCGTCTTCGAACAGCACCGCCTCCACCGGCAGGTCGAGCGCGCGCATGGCGGCCTCCAGGTCCTGCGGAAGGCCCGCGGCGGCGTAGCGGTCGGTCAATCCGACCCGCGCCCAGTCGGTGATCAGGCCGCGCGCCTCGGTGCCGCCGAAGCCGATCCGGCGGCCCGGCAGCGTGCCGTGGCGGCGTGCCAGCCACGGCAAGAAGCGATACGCCGCAGGCAGGGCATAGCGGCGGGGCGCGGGGAAACTGCGCCACCACGGCGTGCCGCTGGCCACCAGCCAGATCCGCTCGAAGGCGGTGGGATGCAGTCCGGCATAGCAGCAGGCCAGTTGCCCGCCGAGGCTATGGCCACCGATCAACAGGGGCACGTCCGCCATCCAGCCCAGCAGGCGCCGATGCGCCGCGGGCAGATCTTCCTGCAGGATTTGCCGGTAGCCCCAGTCGCAATGGCGCGATGGCCGCAGGCTGCTGCTGCCGTTGCCGCGCCATTCGTGCAA
>DASPIV010000513.1:0-6308 GCA_035628955.1 Bordetella sp. | reverse complement strand
GCGGCGGCACCGACAGCATCGCGCGCGATATGGCGCGCACGCTGAGCGAGCGGCTGGGCCAGCCGGTAGTGGTGGAAAACCACGGCGGCGGTGGCGGCTCGATCGGCGCGAACCTGGTGGCGCATGCGGCGCCCGATGGCTATACGCTGTTGTTTGCCACGTCTACCTTCGTGACCAACGCGGCAGCCCAGGCACGCAGTACCTACGATGTCGAGAAATCGTTTGCGCCCGTGGCCCTGATCGGCCGGGGCCCCCTGTTGGTGGTAACCAACCGGGACCTGGGAGTGAAATCGGTGGCCGAGCTGCGCACGCTGATCGCGCAGCGGCCCGATGAGATCAACTTCTGTTCGGCAGGCACCAGTAGTATCAATCACTTGTCGGGCGAACTGTTCAAGCAGAAGGCCGGCGTGCAGATGACCCATGTGCCCTACAAAGGCAGCGGTCCGGCCACGGTGGATCTGCTGGCCGGGCGTGTGCAAGTGTTTTTTGCCACGGTGCCGACAATGCTGGGCCAGGTGAAAGAAGGCCGCGTGCAGTTGCTGGCGGTGACCAGCCAGCAGCGCTCGCCGCTGTTTCCCGAAACGCCCACCATGGCCGAGGCCGGCGTGCCGGGCTTCGACATCTCGACCTGGTGGGGCATTCTGGCGCCGGCGGGCACGCCGCCGCAGGTGGTGCGGCAGCTGAACCAGGCCGTCAACGAGGCCGCCGCCGCCGACCTGGTGCGCCAGCGCCTGACCAACGAAGGCGCCGACCTGTACGCGGGCAAGCCCGAGGATTTCGCCCATGCCCTGTCGGCCGAACTGGCGCTGTGGCGCGGCGTGGTGCAGCAGTCCGGCATCCGGCTGGACTGATGCCATCGTCCTGGAGATCGACCATGTTCCCTTCTTCCTTTCCGATACTGCCGGCACGCCGCCGCCTTCTGTCCGGTGCCGGCGCCGCCACCTTGCTGGCCGCGCTGGGCAAGCCCGCGGCGGCACAACAGGGCTACCCCTCGCGCCCGCTGACCGTCATCGTGCCGTATGCGCCGGGCGGGCAGGGCGATGTGTTCGCGCGCCTGCTCGGCGAACGGCTGGGTGCGGCACTCAAGCAGACCGTGGTGGTCGAGAACCGGCCGGGCGCCTCGGGCACCGTGGGTACTCGCCAAGTGGCGCGTGCCGAGGCTGATGGCTACCACCTGCTGCTGGGCCAGACCGGCGAAATGGCCGTCAACCCATTCGTGATGCGCGACCTGGGCTACGACCCGCAGCATGATTTCACGGCGGTGGCGCTGGTAGGCGATTCACCGCTGGTGCTGGTGGTGCCCGCCGCATCCCCCCATGCCGATGTGGCCGCCCTGATCGAAGCCGCGCGGGCCAAGCCCGACAACATCACCTATGCATCGTCAGGCACCGCTACCCCGGGCCACCTGGCGGCGGCCGCGCTGGCGCTGGCCACTCAGGCACGCATGGTGCACGTGCCGTACAAAGGCGCGGGCCAGGCCATGACCGACCTGCTGGGCGGCCATGTGGATTTTTTCTTTTCCAGTGCCTCGGCCGCCATGCCGCATGTGTCGGCGGGCAAGCTCAGGGCTCTGGCCGTTTCCACGCCGCGGCGCGTGGCCGCGCTTCCCGACGTGCCGGCAGTGGCCGAGCAGGTGGCGCCCGGTTTCGAATTCAGCCTGTGGGGCGGCTATTTCGCGCCCGCCGGTACGCCCGCCGCCATCGTGCAGCGGCTGAACCGGGAAATCAACGCGGTGCTGGACGACCCCGCCATCCGCGCCCGTTTCGAGGCCGACGGTACGGCCGTGCGTCAGAATACGCCTGACGAGTTCGCCGCATTCGTGCGCAGTGAAGCAGATAAATATCGCAACCTGGTCCAGGCGACCGGTGTGCGCGCAGAAGGTTAATGTTTTTGATTCTCGAGGTATGTCCATGAAAATAGTTGTTTTGCCGGGTGACGGCATCGGCCCCGAAACCATGGCCGTGGCGGTCGATGCGCTGCAGGCGGTGTCGCAACGCTTTGACCTGGGCTTGCAACTCGATCACGATCTTGCCGGCCACGACAGCCTGAAGCGGCATGGCGCCACCGTCACGCCGGCCCTGCTCGAAAAAGTGCGCGCCGCCGACGGCCTGATGCTGGGGCCCATGGCCACGTACGACTTCAAGGACGAAACCAAAGGCGAAATCAATCCGTCCAAATACTTTCGCAAGAACCTCGACTTGTACGCGAACATCCGTCCGGCGCGCACCTATCGCGGCATGGCGCCGCGCCTGGGCGAGTTCGACCTGGTAGTGGTGCGCGAGAACACCGAAGGTTTCTACGCCGACCGCAACATCGAATCCGGCGGCAGCGAAATGCTGATCACGCCCGACGTGGTGGTGTCGCTGCGCCGCATTACCCGCCAGTGCTGCGAGCGCATCGCCCGTTCGGCCTTCGAATTGGCCATGACGCGCAAGAAGCATGTCACCATCGTGCACAAGGCCAACGTGCTGAAGATCGGCGATGGCATGTTCATCGACATGTGCCAACAGGTGGGTAAAGAGTTTCCCGAGGTACGCATCGACGACGTCATCGTCGACGCCATGATGGCGCATGTGGTGCGCGCTCCCGATCGCTACGACGTGATCGTCACCACGAATATGTTCGGCGATATTCTGTCTGACCTGACGGCCGAACTATCGGGCAGCCTGGGCCTGGGCGGTTCGCTCAATGCCGGACGCGACCATGCCATGGGGCAGGCCGCGCATGGCTCGGCGCCGGATATCGCCGGCCAGGACATCGCCAACCCGGCCTCGCAACTGCTTTCTGCCGCGATGCTGCTGAACTGGTACGGGCAGCGCAAGGGCGCGCGCAAGTTCCTGGACGCCGGTGCCGCCATCGAGCAGGCCATTGCGGCCGCCATCGCCTCGGGCCAATGCACGCACGATGTGGGCGGCAACCTGGGCACGCGCGCGGCCGGCCAGGCCGTGCTGGCGCACCTGGGGGCTGCTTGACGATGTTGCAGCCCGCCTTGCCCGCTGCGGCCTGCGATTGCCATGTGCATGTCATTGGCGATCCGGCCTGTTATCCCATGGTGGCCGGGCGCCACTACACGCCGGGTCCGGCTACGCCGCAAGACTTGCGGCGCCACATGGCCGGCCTGGGCCTGGAACGCGCCGTCATCGTGCAGCCCAGCGTCTACGGCACCGACAATCGGTGCCTGCTGGCCGGATTGCGCGCCCTGGATGGCGCGGGGCGCGCAGTGGCCGTGCTGGACGCGGCAGTGCCGCTGTCGGCGCTGCGCGACTTGCACGCGCAGGGCATCAGGGGAGTGCGCATCAATCTGGAAAGCACGGGCCGCAGCGATGTGCAGTCGATGCGCGACGAACTGGGCGCCTGGGCGCGGCGGCTGGCCCCGCTGGGCTGGCACTTGCAAATCTATGCCGCGCTGGATGCGATCGCGGCGGCTGCGCCGTTCCTGGCCAGCCTGCCGGTGCCCGTGGTGCTGGATCATTTCGCCATGATCCCGGCCGGCACGGCGCCCCAGGACCCGCGCGTGCAGGCCGTGTCGGACCTGGTGGCGCGGGGGGCCGCGTACGTGAAGCTGTCGGCCCCGTATCGCATCGACCCGCTCGCGGCCGCGCCCGAAGCGGTAGCCGCGCTGGCGGCGGCCCTGATCGCCAGCAATCCCGACCGCATCCTGTGGGCCAGCGACTGGCCGCATACCAACCGCGAGCCGGGCAAGGACGCGGCCCAGGTCAGCGCCTATCGGCCGGTGGGCAGCGGCCGGCTGGCCCAGGGCATTGCCGCCTGGCTGCCCGAAACCGTGCGCGCGCGGGTGCTGGTCGATAATCCCGCCCGCCTGTACGGGTTCTAGCCCGTATGCGCGCCAGCCGGCGCGCACCGACGCGCTACACTGCGGACTTCTCCGCAAATGCCTGTCGTCCCGTCCATGAGTACTCGCGTCCTTACCGGCATCACCACGTCCGGAACTCCCCACCTCGGCAACTACGCCGGGGCCATCCGTCCAGCCATTACGGCCAGCACGCAGCCCGGCACCGACGCGTTTTATTTCATGGCCGACTACCACGCGCTGATCAAGTGCGACGACCCGGTCCGCGTGGCCCGTTCGCGGCTCGAGATCGCCGCCACCTGGCTGGCCGGCGGCCTGGATCCCGATCACGTCACGTTCTACCGGCAATCCGATATCCCCGAGATACCCGAGCTGTGCTGGCTGCTGACCTGCGTCACTCCCAAGGGCCTGATGAACCGCGCGCATGCCTACAAGGCATCGGTGGACCAGAACACGGCCAAGGGTGTCGAGCCCGATGACGGCATCAACATGGGCTTGTTCTCGTACCCGATCCTGATGGCGGCCGACATTCTGTTGTTCAATGCGCACAAGGTGCCGGTGGGCCGCGACCAGATCCAGCACCTGGAAATGGCGCGCGACATTGCCCAGCGTTTCAACCATTTGTACGGACGCGACTATTTCGTCCTGCCCGAAGTGGTCATCGAACAAGACGTGGCCACCTTGCCGGGCCTGGATGGCCGCAAGATGTCCAAGAGCTACAACAACACCATCCCGCTGTTCGAGGGGGGCGCCGCCGCGCTGCGCGCCGCGGTGATGCGCATCGTGACTGATTCCCGCCAGCCGGGCGAACCCAAAGACGCCGAATCGTCGCACCTGTATACCCTCTACCGCGCGTTCGCGACGCCGGCCGAATCGGCGGCGTTTCGCGCACAGCTCGAAGGCGGCCTGGGGTGGGGCGAGGCCAAGCAGGCGCTGTGCGATCGCCTGGAACGCGACCTGACGCCAATGCGCGAACGCTACCAGCAACTGATGGCCCATCCCGAGCGCATCGAAGACATCCTGCAGGCGGGCGCACAAAAGGCGCGCAAGCTGGCTGTGCCGCTCATGGAAGAATTGCGCCAGGCGGTCGGGCTGCGCGTGGCCACGCCCGCGGCGGGCAAGGCCACCACGAAGAAAGCCGGCAAGGCCGCGCGCTTTGTCAGTTTCCGCGACGACGATGGCAGCTTCCGTTTCCGCCTGCTGGCGGCCGACGGCCAGGAACTGCTGCGCTCGCGCGGCTTTGCCAGTCCCAAAGAGGCCGGTGCCTTGCTGCAGCGCCTGCAATCCGGCAACGCGCAAGACTTCCTGCGGCCCGATGGCCTGGCCTACGCGGCCGTGCTCGACGGCGATACCGTGGCACAAGGCCCCCAGGCGGCCGACGAGGCGCAGCGCGACGCGCTGCTGTCCCAGGCGCGGCAGGCCCTGGCCGCGCTGGCCAACTGAGGCCCCGCCGGCTGGCTTGACTAGCGCACGCCGGCCGCCACGATGCGGCCGTCGTGTACCTGGAAGCGCGGAATATTTCCCTGGCCGGCGATTTCCAGCGTATCGCCCTCGGCGTAGCCGGTAACGGTGGGGCAGTCCAGCCATTCGGGGTTGATGAACGGGAAGTACTTCAGCGTGCCGCTGCCCTGGCTGGCAAATTCAAAGGTCGTGTTTGCCACGACTTCGGGGTCCCATTGGCTGGCGTCGAACACCATCGAACAATGCGGGCCGATGCGGTAGACGATGCTGGCGCCCATGCTGGCAAAACCCAGCGCACCCACATGCAGGCTGGCGCCGTTGACCAGTTCGATGATGCGCGAGCCCAGCCGTTCCAGCGTGATCAGTTTGAACGATACCTGCACGCCGTCCAGGACCAGATGTGAATACTGGCCCAATGTGACTTCGCCATAGGTTGCCGCAGGGTTGGCATTCTGGTCGTTCAGGGTTTGCGACGCGTTGGCGGCGAGCGCAAGGGTGGTGCTTCGCATAGCGAAAGTATCTCCGGCAAGGGGCGCAGTCTGGGAAGCAGCATGACGTGACCGACGGGTGCGCCCATCGCCAGAACCACGGTTTTCATCCACAAGCGGATGCCCTGCAGCAGGAAATCCGTTCTTATTGTTTTGATACAAACAGATATTTTCGCTTAATTTCAGACAGGCCGCATACTTTTTTGGTGCAGTGCGCTTAGGGATTAACCCGCACCCGAGGTACCGCCGGCCAACCTATCATCGCCCGGCGGCCAGGCGGGCAGCGATCGTGCCGTGTTGCGTGGGCGCGATTGTGGCCGGGCCGGCGCCGGCGATGTTTCGCCCGCCATCGAAATGTACAGCGCTAACATGACGATACAGTGCATGCTTATGACAGGAGCCACGCATGACTTACCAGCCCGGCTTTGCCGCTACCGCCTTCTTGCTGGCCGATCACGCCCGCGCCGCGATGCTGGCGGCGCTGCTCGACGGGCGCGCTTTGCCGGCCGGCGAACTGGCGCGCATGGCGGGTGTAACGGCGCAGACGG
>DASPIV010000512.1:0-6910 GCA_035628955.1 Bordetella sp. | reverse complement strand
CCAACCACGACGATATGCGCCGCATGGTCGATTGGTTCGGCATCCCTTTCCATCATTTCCCGATGGGCGCGGACAAGTACGAGCAGGAAGCGCGTTTCCTGTAAGTGGTGCAGGGCACGGGAGCTGAGCTTACGGTGCTGGCAAGATACATGCAGGTGCTGTCAGACCGGATGTGCCAGCAATTGGAGGGAAGGTGCATCAATATCCACCATTCCTTCCTGCCGAGCTTCAAGGGCGCGCGGCCATATCATCAGGCGCACGACCGGGGCGTGAAGGTGGTCGGCGCCACCGCGCATTACGTGACGCCTGACCTGGACGAAGGGCCGATCATCGAGCAAGACGTGGTGCGTGTCGGCCATGGGCTTTCCACGGAAGCTTTCGTGCGGATCGGCAAGGACGTCGAGAACATCGTGCTGGCTCGTGCCGTCCAGTGGCATGCGGAGCACCGCATCCTGCTCGACGACCATCGCACAGTCGTCTTTCAGCAAGGCGCATGAAAGTGGCTGGCAATACCCGGCAAAGGCGCAAGCCCCGCGCCTTGGGGTATTGCCATCGGGCTCAGAATCCTTCGAGCACGATCTTGCCCTTGGCCGTGCCGGTTTCCACGCGGCGGTGCGCTTCACGCAGGTTGGCGGCATTGATCGGCGACAGCATTTCGGACAGCGTCGTGCGGATGCGGCCCGCGTCGATCTCGTCTGCCACGAAGGACAGCAGGCGATGCTGTTCGATCATGTCCGGTGTCTGGTGCATGGCGCGGGCGAACATGAATTCCCAATGAAAGCTGGCCGACTTGGTTTTCATGTCGGCCATGGGCATGGGCAGATCGGTGTTGTCGATGGACACGATGGCGCCTTGCGGGCGGATCAGCTCCACGGCCGCATCCCAGTGGCGCATGTCATTGAAGATGGCCACGTAGTCCATGTACTGGAACCCCGCCGCGCGCACCTGCTGCACCAGGTCCTGGCGGTGGCTGACGACATGGTCGGCGCCCAGTTCCCGCACCCAGGCCACTGTCCCGGGCCGCGAAGCCGTGGCTATGACCGTCAGGCCGGCGCGTTTGGCGAGTTGTATGCCTATGGATCCCACCCCGCCGGCACCGCCGACGATCAGGATGGTCTTGCCACGGTCGGCGCCGTCGCGATCGATGCCCAGGCGGTCGAAGAAGGCCTCGTAGGCGGTGATAGTGGTGAGCGGCAGGGCGGCGGCTTCGGCAAATGACAGCGTGTCCGGCTTGCGGCCCACGATGCGTTCGTCCACCAGGTGGAATTCCTGGTTGGTGCCGGCGCGTGTGATGTCGCCCGCGTAATAGACCGGGTCGCCCACCTTGAACAGCGAGACTTCCGGCCCCGCCGCCTCGACCACGCCGCTGGCGTCATAGCCGATGACGCGCGGGGTGGCTTCCACCTTGTCTTTGGGGGCGCGCACCTTGACGTCTACCGGGTTGACGGCCACAGCCTTCACGGCCACCAGGATGTCGCGGCCTTGCGGCACGGGCGTGGGCAGATCGACGTCCAGGAAGGCGTCCGGGTCGGACACAGGCAAGTAGCGGGTCAGGGCAACGGCTTTCATGATGCGATCCTTTGGCGTAGGTTGGGGCGGCCCGGGGGATCGGACCGCGCTTGACGGCTACTGTAGCGCTTGCGGTTTTTCTTGATAATTCTACGGCACCACCTTGCTGGCGCGTACCACACGCGCCGTCGGCCTGACCGAAGCCGGCCGGCAACTGGCCGAGGGCGCGCGCCGCCTGCTGGCCGAGGCCGACGCACTGGAAGCCCGCGTCAAATTGGGCGCGGCGAAGATTTCCGGGCTTATCCGCCTGAGCGCGCCTGAAGACCTGGGCCGTCGCCGCATCGTGCCGGTGATCGACGCTTTCCTGGACGAGCACCCTGAAGTCCGGGTCGATCTCAATCTGGCCGACGGCAATGTCGACCTGGTGTCGCAGGGCCTGGACTTCGCCATCCGGTATGGCACGCTGGCCGACAGTTCATTGCGGGCCCGGCCGCTGGGCGAAAGCCGGCGCGTGGTGTGCGCCGCGCCAGGCTACCTGGCACAGCAGGGCACGCCGGCACATCCGGACGACCTGGCGCAGCACGACTGCATTGTCATGCGCTTCGGCCAGCATCTGGACCACGAGTGGCTGTTCCAGGTGAATGGCCGGCCACACAAGATACTGGTGCATGGCCGGCGGGTGGCCAACGATGGCGACCTGGTGCGCCGCTGGGCCTGCGCCGGGCGTGGCATTGCGCTGAAGTCGATCCGCGATGTCGATGCGGACCTGGCGTCCGGTGCCTTGCTGGAAGTGCTGCAGCCGTATTCGGTGGGCGCCACGGCGCTGCAGATCGTCTATCCGCCCAGTGCGGTGCAGCCGCGGCGTGTGCGGCTGCTGATGGACCGTATTGCGCAGGCGCTGGCCTAGGCTGGCGTTTTTATACGTCCACCACGGGCACGAAGCCGCCGAAGATCATGCGCTTGCCGTCGAAGGGCATGTTGTCGCCCATGGCTTTCATACGCGGGTCGTCCATGATTTTCTGGTTGGCCGCGTCGCGCACTTCTTTCGAGGGATATTCGAACCAAGAGAACACCACCTCTTCGTCGTCTTTGGCCTTGACCGCGCCGCGAAAGTCGGTGACCTTGCCGTCTGGCACGTCATCGCCCCAGCATTCGACCATGCGGGTGACGCCGAATTCCTTGAATATCGGCGCCGCCGCGGCGGCATGCTTGATATAAGCCTCTTTGTTAGCCGTCGGCACGGCGACGACAAAACCTTCTACGTACTTCATCGTGGTTCTCCTTGAGTGGCGGGCAGGACGGCGCCTGCCCGATGGTGAAGCCGTGTGCTACAAAAAACCGATCCAGCGGCCGGCCACGATGGTGGCCGGCCACAGCAGGAGCGACAGCGCCGCATGCAACCGCGCCGAGGCCGGTACGGGCGCATCGGCCAGTATGCGAGGCCACGACCTGCCGGCATGCAGCCACAGGGCGTTCAGCGACCCCAGCGCCACCAGCGCCAGCTTGGCCTGGAAAGCGGTGTTGCCCAGGTACTGCGCCGGCTGCACCGAGAACAGCCAGGCGCCGGTCAGCACAGCCAGCAGCAGGCCGGCGGCGGCCATGCGCGCCAGGTAGGGCGCCGCCGCCGACAGCGGCAGCGCACGGGCGGTGCCCAGCAGGCGCAAATCCAGCGCGGCAATGGTGCCCAACAGTACACCGATGGCGCATATATGCGCGGCATTCACCAGCAGGTAGGCCGTGTCCCAATGCCGCAGCAACGCGGCATGCGGCAGGTCGGCCAGCCATTGCAGCGTCATGGCGCTTATTTCTTGATGCGTTCCGGGTAAATATCGTAGGTCTTGCCGCCCACGGTGATCTGCACGGCTTTCATGCGCTTTTCGGTGTGATCCTGCGCGCGGTTGCCGGTGGCGACGATACTGTCGCCGGGCTTGGCCGAGCCCTCGACAAAGCCCGAGCGCTTGGTTTGCGACGGGTTGCCCAGTTCGACGCGCCACAGTCCGTCCTGGGTTTGCACGTCGAGCCACGGATGCGGCGGCGCTATCTGCACTTGCTCGATGGTGCCTTGCAGCTGGATCTGTTCGGTATCCGCCCAGGTCCAGCCGTGGTGCGCCGATGCGCCTGCCGTGAACAGGCCGGCGGCCGCCAGCCCCGCGAGGTTTGCAGCGAATAATCGATAAGACATGATGACACCTTCCGCGAGATGTGTGATCGATGTGCCCGCTGGCTCTCCGCAAAGGGCGGGGCCTGCGGTGCAAGTCACTATAACGTCGCGTGGGCCATCGGTACAGGGTTCATGGCAGCGCGCTCAGTCCTGCGGGGCGCAGGCCTGGCCGCTGTCGAGCATGGCCTGGATGCGGGCGTCGTCGTAGCCGAGCTCGCGCAGGATGCCGCGCGTCTGTTCGCCGATGCGGGGGGCATGGTGGCGCAGCCCGGGAGTGTAGCCGGTCATCGAGACTGGCACATTGATGTGCTTGACGATGCCCTGGCTGGGGTGCCGCACGCGTTGTACCAGGCCTACCGCGCCCACGTGCGGATCGTCGAGCAGGCTGTCGATAGTGTGGCAGGGCATGGCCGGGATATCGTGCCTGGCCAGTGCCGCTTGCCAGTGCGCCGTGTCGTGGCGGGCGATTTCGTCGGCACGGATCTGGAAGAACTCGGCGATGTGGTCGATGCGGTTGACGGCGGTGTTGAAGCGGCTGTCGCCTTTCAGTTCCGGTCGGCCCAGCGCGTCGAACAGCGCCATCACCTGGGCATCGGTGTTGGTGGTAATGCAAATATGGCCGTCGCGCGTTTTCACCGGCCGCGCGTTGGGGTCGAGCAGGCGCCGGTCGCCGCTGGTGCCGATGGGCGGCTCGAAGGTTGCGCCGTACAGGTGCTCGCTGAGCAGCAGCGCCGCGTAGCTTTCGAACATGGGCACCTCGATATAGCGGGCCTGGCGCGCCCGGCCCTGGGCCAGCAGCGCCACCAGGATGGCGTTGGCCACCATCAGCGCGGCACTGCGGTCCACCACGACATACGGCACATACCGGGGGTCGCCGCCGGTAGCGGCGAACAGGCTGGCGAGCCCGGTGCCGCCCTGCAAAATAGAGTCATAGGCAGGGCGGTCGGCGTAGGGGCCCGCCGAACCGAAGCCTACGATGGCGCAATAGACAATGTGCGGATTGACAGCCCGCAGGTCGTCGAACCCAAGCCCGAGCTTCCGGATGGCCGAAGACCGCATGTTATGCACGAACACATCGCAGCGCCGCGCCAGTTCCAGCGCGGCCTCGCGCCCGGCGGCCGCCTTCAGGTCCAGCGCGATGCTGCGCTTGTTGCGGTTCATGTGCATGAACTTGCCCGACATGCCGGGCGTGGGCGAGCGGCCCGAGATCCAGCGGATGATGTCGCCCGAGGGCTGTTCCAGCTTGGTGACCTCGGCGCCATAGTCGGCCAGGACCTGGGTGGCATAGGGGCCGACCACGGCAGAGCTCAGGTCCAGGATGCGCCAGTCCGCCAGTGGCAGGTGGGCGCTGGAATCAATGGCATTTTCCATGGGGTTCGTCGGTGAGTGGGCGTCAATCCAGGCGTACGCCGGTGGCATCGATCAGTGCCTTGTATTGCTGTGTCTCGCGCGCGACCAGCGCAGCCAGGTCGGCGGGCGAGCCGCCCAGCGCGATGTTGCCGCTTTGCCGGAAGCTGGCCAGCAGTTCGGGATCTTGCAGGGCCTGCGCCATGGCGCTGTTCAGGCGGCGCACCACCTTTGGATCGAGCTGGCGCGGGCCGAATACGGCGAACCAGTTGCTGGCCTCGAAACCCGGCATACCGGCTTCGGCAAAGGTGGGCACGTCCGGCAGCATGGTTTCGCGGCGGGCTCCCGTGGTGCCGAAGCTGGCGGCCGCGCGGGTCTTGACCTGCTGCATGACGGTGGGCACGGAATCGAACAACAGATCGATGGTGCCGCCCAGCAGGTCGTTCAGCGCACCCGCCGTGCCCTTGTATGGCACGTGGCGCAATTCGATGCCGCTGCGCGACAGGAACGACAAAGCGACCAGATGCGTGTTCGAGCCGACGCCGGCAGAGCCTATGGTCAGTTGGCCTGGATGCGCTTTGGCATAGGCGATCAGGTCCTGCAGGCTGGCCACGGGCAGGCCGGGACGGCCAAGCAACACATAGTCGAAACGCGACACTGCCCCGATGGGGGTGAAATCGCCCACCGGGTCGTAGCCCACGTCGTGGCGCAAGTAGGGGTTGATGACGAACGCGGCCGCGCTGCCCAGCAGCAAGGTATAGCCATCGGCCGGTTCGGCGGCCACGGCGCGAGTGGCGATCATGCCCCCCGCACCCGGCCGGTTTTCGACAATGACGGATTGCCCCAGCTGCTCGCCCAGTGCGCGCGCCAGGATGCGGGCCACGAGGTCGCTGCCACCCCCCGGCGAGAAGCCGACTACCAGCTTTACCGGGCGGTCGGGATAGGCCTGGGCATGGGCGCCGGGAACCATGACGGCATAAATGCAAAGGGCGGCGATGACGCGGCGCAGCAGTTTCATGATGGTAGGAAGGGCTTATAAAGTGATTGATATCATCAACTATTCGGTTGATTTATGCAACTTGATAGCTTGGGAGGGAAATTCTGAATATAGTGGATTTAATCAACTAGTTGACGTATAGTGGCAGCCAGCGATCTTGCTATGTCAGGAGCCTGAATGAGCGCCGTTTACGAAACCATCACCCTGGACATCGATACGCATGTCGCCACCTTGACGCTGAACCGGCCCGACAGCCGCAACGCATTGAGCCTGCGCATGTGCCATGAGCTGGTGTCCGTACTGTCGGCGCTGGCCACCGACGAACGAGCGCGCGTTGTGTTGATACGCGGCGCTGGCCCGGTATTCTGCGCCGGTGCCGACCTGAAAGAGCGCAAGACCATGTCCGACCAGGACATGACCGCACGGCGCGTGGCGGGCTTTGCCGCTTATGCCGCCATCGAGCGCTTGCCGCAACCGGCGATCGCGGTGGTGCATGGCGCGGCTTACGGTTCGGGCTGCGAAATCGCGGGGGCCTGCGATTTCATCCTGGCGGCCGAAGCCACGCAATTCTGCTACCCCGAGGTGGGCTGGGGCACGATAGGCGCAACCCAGCGGCTGCCGCGCGCCGTGGGGCCGCGCATGGCCAAGGAATTGCTGTACACCGGCCGCAAGTTCGACGCGCACGAAGCGCGCGAGATCGGCCTGGTCAATCATGTGTATGCGGCGGCCGACCTGGCGGCCCAGGCAGGCCGGATGGCATCGCGCATAGCGCAGGCCACTCCCCTGACGGTACGGCTGACCAAACGCAGCGTCGACCAGGGCCTGGCGACGACGCGCGAGGGCGCCATGGCGGTGGAACTGCTTGCCATCGAGGAAAACTTGCGCGGCACCGATTG
>DASPIV010000511.1:0-4701 GCA_035628955.1 Bordetella sp. | reverse complement strand
GCGAGAAAGTGCAGGATGAACTGGGCGACACCCTGGTATTGCAGCCCCGCTGATCGCAAGGCGGGTGGTAGCCATACCGGGATGCCTGGTGGTCTGGCTAGCGTGCGCCCATCCCTGTAGCCTGTGGCGTGGCGGCGTAGTGCCGCCACGCCACAGGAGCTGCATTCATGAATAGCTGTACGAGCGCCGCCGCCAAGTTCGATGTGTCGCGCGCGGACGAATATGCAGAGCAAAGCCGCATTGCCCTGGCCGGGTACGACGCCTGCCATGACTTGGTGGCATGCATGCTGGCTGCCTCGCTGGGCACCGGCGGCGCTGCCCGCATTCTGGTGGCCGGGGCGGGCGGCACCGGCCAGGAAATCATCGCCGCCGCGCGGCTGGAGCCGGGCTGGGCCTACACCGCGGTCGATCCGTCCGCGCCCATGCTGCAACTGGCCATGGCCAACATCGCGGCGGCCGGCCTGCAGGCACGCACCCGGACCGTGGCCGGCACGGTGGACGACCTGCCCATGGGGCCCGATTACGATGCCGCAACGCTGATCGGCGTGCTGCACCACGTTCCGGACGACGCCGACAAGCGGGCCCTGCTGGAATCGATCGCTGTCCGCCTTGCGCCGGGTGCGCCTTTCGTGCTGGCCTGCAACTATCGGCACTACACCGACCAGCCCTTGCTGCTGGCCGCCTGGCGCGAGCGCTGGCGCCAGCAGGGGGCCGCCCCCGCCGAGGTGCAGGCCAAGCTGGACAAGATCCGGCACGGAGCCGTACCACCCGAGTCCGAGGCCGCGCTGTTTGCCCTGTTGGCTGAAGCGGGGTTCGATACGCCGCTGCGCTTTTTTTCCAGCTTGTTCTGGGGGGCCTGGATCATGCGGCGCAAGCCATAGTGCAAACCACGGCGCCGGCCTGCGCCGGCAAGCGCTAGCGCATGCGTGCATTGAGCGGCGGCGCCACTTCCTCCAGGGGCTTGCGTTCGGCATCCACCGCGAATCGCCAGGCCAGCAGGCCGGCGGCCGCCATCAGCGCGGCGGCCAGCAGATAACCCAGTGTCAGTGCTTCGCGCTGCGCGGTACCGATCAGCCAACCGAACAGCGCCGGTCCGGCAAAGCCACCCATGCCAGTACCGGCGGCATAGAACAATGAGATGGCCAACCCGCGCATTTCCAGCGGGAACACCTCACTGGCCGTCAGGTAGGCCGAACTGGCTGCCGCCGAAGCCACGAAAAACACGGCCGACCAGCACCATGCCTGCAGGCGCGCATCCAGCCAGCCAGCCTGGAAAGCCCAGGCCGTCAGCGCCAGTCCGATACCGGACACCACATAGGTGGTGCCTATCATCCTGCGCCGTCCCCAGGTGTCGAACAGCGGCCCCAACAGCAGTGGCCCCAGCACATTGCCCAGGGCGAAAGGCAGCACGTACCAGCCCACGGCTTCAGCGGGCACGCCGTAGAAACGGGTCAGCACCAGGGCATAGGTAAAGAAAATGGCGTTGTAGAAGAATGCCTGCGCCAGCATCAGCGCCAGGCAGGTGGCCGAGCGGGCAGGGTAGCGCCGTACCAGTATCTGTACCGCCGTGCGCAGTGTGGGTGTGCGCGCCGCGTGATAGGCCACCGCGGTGCCCGATATCGCAGGCAGCGGGCCATGGCGTGCCTGGACATGTGCCTCTATCTCGCGCACGATGGCGTCGGCCTGCGCCTGCCTTCCTTGCGACAACAGCCAGCGCGGGCTTTCGGGCACGTTGCGGCGCACCAGCAAGATGGCCACCGCCAGCAAGGCGCCCAGGCCGAATGCCAGGCGCCAGCCCAGTCCGGGCGCGACCAGGCCGGCATCGAGCAAGGGCAGGCTGACGGCCGCGCCAAGCGCCGCGCCGATCCAGAAACAACCGTTGATGGCCAGGTTGACGCGGCCCCGCACGCGGGCGGGGATCAGTTCGTCTATAGCGGAATTGATGGCCGCATATTCGCCCCCGATGCCGACTCCCGTCAGGCAGCGGCACACGGCGAAGAACAGGTAATTCGGCGCGAACGCCGTGGCCAGGGTGGCCGCCATATACAGGCTCAGCGTGACCAGGAACAGGCGCTTGCGTCCGAGCCTGTCGGCCATGCGGCCGAAGATCAGGGCGCCCACCACGGCTCCGGCCACATACAGGGAGCCGGCCGCGCCCACCTGTGCGGCGCTCAGCCCCAGGGTCTCGGAATGGGTAAGCATGGCTCCCAGGGAGCCGGCCAGTGTCACTTCAAGGCCATCGAGCACCCACGCCACGCCCAGCGCGATCACCACGCGCCAGTGCCAGGCCGACCAGGGCAGCCGGTCCAGGCGGGCGGGAAGGTCGCTGGCATACGCAGGCATGGCGAAAAAAGGAAATCCGACAATCTCAAGTACATAAGAAGCCTGCCATGGCGTCAAGGCAAAACCGGGCGCTGCACAGGCATGCCCTTTGCTGGCCGCGAGCCATAAAGGAAGGCCTATGGAATCCGCCTCTACCAGTGAAGTCCGGTCCGGTGCGCGGCTGGTCAGCCAGTACGGCTATGACATCGTGGCGGCGGCGGACGACTGGGACGAGCCCATGCAAGTAATGCGCATCGTGCCGAGCAGTTCGACGCCTATGTCTGGTTCGAGCAGACCCAGGCGGTGCATGCGCTGCCCGCGCCCCGCTCGCGGGGTGTGCCGGATACGTATCCGTTCGGGTTATAGCCAGGCAGGTCCAGCATGATGAACTCCCTTCCATTGTTCGCTGACAGGACCGACGCAGGCAGGCAACTGGCCAGCGCCTTGGCGCAGCGTGTGGACCATACTGCGGTGATCATGGCCTTGCCGCGTGGCGGAGTGCCGGTGGCAGCCCAGGTGGCACAGGCGGTGGGCGCCGCGCTGGACGTGCTGATCGTGCGCAAGCTGGGCGCTCCCGGCCAGCCCGAGTTCGGCATCGGCGCGGTAACGGGCGGCGCCGTGCCGCAGGTCGTCATGAATCAGGATGCCTTGGCCTGGCTGAACCCGCCGCCCGGCTATGTGCAAGGCGAGATCCGTCGCCAGCAAGATGAGATCGCGCGGCGGCACGCTGTGTATATCGGCAATAGGCCGCCGGTGCCGATAGCGGGGCGCACGATCGTGGTGGTCGACGATGGGGCAGCCACGGGCGGTACGGCGCAGGCGGCGCTGCGCGCCCTGCGCCAGGGTGGCGCGGGCCGCCTGCTGCTGGCGCTGCCGGTGGCCGCGCCCCAGGCCCTCGCGCTGCTGGAGCAAGAGGCCGATGAGACCGTATGCCTGCATACGCCGGAGGGCTTCCGGGCCGTGGGCCGGTACTACGCCGATTTCACCCAGACGACAGACGATGAAGTGGTGCGGCTGCTGGCGCAGCGCTAGCGCCCCTGGGCCCGCAAGCGGACATCCAGGCGCGGATACACGCGGCGGGCATTGCCTTCGAAGATCTGGTGCCGTGCCTGCGGCGACAAGCCGCCCGCCTCGATATAGCGTCGCGTATCGTCGAAATAATGTCCGGTATCCGGGTCGATACCTCGTACGGCCCCGATCATTTCGCTGGCGAACAGCAGGTTATCGATGGGAATGACCTGGGTCAGCAGATCGATGCCGGGCTGGTGATAGACGCAGGTATCGAAGTAGATATTGTTCAGCAGGTGTTCTTGCAGGCGCGGCTTCCGCAAGGCCTGCGCCAGCCCGCGGAATCGCCCCCAGTGATACGGCACCGCGCCGCCGCCGTGCGGAATCACGAACCGCAGCGTGGGGAAGTCATGGAACAGATCGGAATCGAGGCATTGCATGAAGGCGGTGGTGTCGCCGTTCAGGTAGTGCGCCCCGGTCGTATGGAAGCACGCGTTGCAGCTCTGGCTCACGTGGATCATGGCTGGCACATCGTATTGCACCAGCTTCTCGTACAGGGGATACCAGTACCGGTCGGACAGCGGCGGGCTGGTCCAGTGGCCGCCGGACGGGTCCGGGTTCAGGTTGACCGCCACGTTGCCGTATTGTTCGACGCAGCGTTGCAGTTCGCCGGCGCAGGTGGCGGGGTCCACGCCGGGGCTTTGCGGCAGCATGGCGGCCGGCGCGAAATGCTCCGGAAACAGCTCGGACACCCGGTAGCACAGCTCATTGCAGATCGCGGCCCAGGTCGAAGACACCTGGAAGTCGCCGATGTGATGCGCCATGAAAATGGCGCGTGGGCTGAAGACCGTCAGGTCATGCCCGCGCTCGCGCATCACGCGCAACTGGTTGCTTTCGATGGCCAGCCGGATCTCGTCATCGCTGATGCGCAGTTCGGATGCGCGCGGCATGGGCGTGCCGTCGGCGACGGCCGCGATCTGGCACGCGCGCCATTGCTCCAGCGCCGGCGGAGCCGTGGTGAAGTGTCCGTGGCAATCGATGATCATGTCCTGTTTCCGGTGTCAGTGTTTCACCGCGCGCCGCGCGACCCGCCCGGGAATGAAAACCGGTGCGGCTCATCGGGGGTGGGTTTTCACTTCAGTTGCTGGTGATGCCCGCGCTCTGGATGACTTCGCCCCAGCGCCGGGTCTCGGCCTTGAGAAATTCGCCGAACTCGGCGGACGTCTGCACATCGACGGTGGCACCCACGCCCGCCAGGCGTTTTTGTACCGCCTTGTCCTCCAGGACGGCCAGCAGATGCTTGCTGAGCGTCTCGATGGCCGTGGCCGGCGTCTTGGCCGGTACCAGAAAGCCCCACCAGACCGTGGCCTC
>DASPIV010000510.1:0-3697 GCA_035628955.1 Bordetella sp. | reverse complement strand
CTTCCCATCCCGAACAGGACAGTGAAACGCCTTCGCGCCGATGATAGTGGACGTACGTCTGTGAAAGTAGGTCATCGTCAGGCTCTTATCCCCCACAACCCCAGCACCCTTCGTGCTGGGGTTTTGGCTTTGGGGAAATCGGAATGACCCACGTTCCTGCATTGCTGTCCATCGTTCCAGCGTGCCTGGCGTCGCGACCCCGCCACACCCTTGCGGGGGGATTGCCACTTACCCACGAACATGCGTCTTTGTGCGGTAAGATTGCCTAAATCTATTCGATGGAGCGGTTATCGTGAGCGATCCCCAGATACCCCAGTCCAGCACTTCGCCCGATCTGCGCACGCTGACTCATGTGGCCTATGGCCTGTATGCCCTGGGTTTTCTGACAGGCGGCTTTCTTGGCATCGCTACACTGGCTGCGGTGGTGCTGATGTACGTCAAACGCGCGGATACCGCCGGCACGATGTATGCCGCCCATTTCGACTGGCTGCTGCGTACCTTCTGGTGGGCCTTGCTGTGGTTGGCCATCAGCGCCATCGCCACGCTGGTTTTTATCGGCTGGATCGGCCTGGCCGCCACTGTGGTCTGGGTGCTGTACCGCTTGATCAAGGGCTGGCTGGCCTTGCTGGAAGGCGCCGCGCCCACGCCGTACGCCTGAGCGGCTTTGCACCAAGCAAAACGGCTGACCCAGGTCAGCCGTTTTTACTTTGCATCCGCTTGACGGGCGGCTTGCCCCCGGCCGGGGATTAGCCTGCGCGGCAAGACGTTCTGAAAAGGGGTGGGCCAGACGAGGCCTGCGTGGCCGGCCTTGGCACAGACGCCAGGCGGCCAAGTATGGCAGGGACGTACCGGGTACGCCCTTTGCCTGCTTACTTCAGGTGGGCGTTGACCAGCTTGGTCAGTTCGAACATCGTGACTTGATCTTTGCCGAAGATCGGACGCAGTTTGGCATCGGCGTTGATGTTGCGCTTGTTGCTGGCGTCTTGCAGGTTGTGCTTTTTGATGTATTCCCAGATCTTTTTGGTGACCTCGGTACGCGGCACGGCTTCGGAGCCGATGACAGCGGCCAGCTCGGCGCTGGGGGTCAGGGGCTTCATGAATGCGGCGTTCGGCTTACGCGCGGTCGCGGGTTTGGAGGTTGTAGCCATAATGCGGCGCTCCTTCTCTGGCTGTTGGAAAAATTGTCCTGCGGCCGGAGCATAACTTGTCTCCCCAGCAAAGACAAAGGCATTTATGCTCTGTAGCAACTAAAATGGGGACTTCAACGCCATCTTATCAAGGTGTGTAACCGCACATGTACGCGAGATCTGCGCTGGAATCGATCCGGCTATTCCATGACGAATTGACGGCGTTGCGCCGCGATTTGCACGCTCATCCCGAACTGGGCTTCGAAGAGGTGCGCACTTCGGGCATTGTTGCCGGCGCGCTCGAGGCCCTGGGCTTGGAGGTGCATCGCGGTATCGGCAAAACGGGCGTGGTCGGCGTGATACGCGGCCGTGGCCGCGATAGCGGCCGCATGATCGGCTTGCGCGCCGACATGGATGCGCTGCCCATGACCGAAGACAACGATTTCGGCTACAAGTCCAGCAAGCCGGGGCTGATGCATGGTTGTGGGCATGATGGGCACACTGCCATCCTGATCGGGGCGGCGCGCTATCTGGCGCAGACGCGTAATTTTGACGGCACGGCAGTGTTGATATTCCAGCCTGCCGAAGAGGGCCGCGGCGGGGCCAAGGCAATGCTGGAGGACGGCCTGTTCGATACCTTTCCGTGCGATGCCATCTATGCCTTGCACAATTGGCCAGGGCTCAAGCCAGGTACCGTCGGCATCAACCCTGGCCCGATGATGGCGGCGGCCGATCGCTTCGAGATCACCATTACCGGCCGCGGCGGGCATGGTGCCCATCCTTACCAGACCATCGACCCCGTCACCATCGCGGGGCAGGTGATTACCGCGTTGCAGACCATTGTGTCGCGCAATGTGAATCCGCTGGATTCCGCCGTGCTGTCCATCGGCTCGTTGCAGGCCGGGCATCCTGGCGCCATGAGCGTGATTCCGCGCGAAGCCAGGATGGTGGGCACGGTGCGCACGTTCCGCAAATCGGTACAGGAAATGGTCGAGACGCGCATGCGCGAACTGGTGGGCGCGGTGGCCGGCGGCTTTGGTGCGACTGCCGAGATCGAGTACCAGCGCATCTATCCGGCCACGCTGAACACGCCGCAGCATGCAAACCTGGTGGCCGATATTGCCACTGATATGGTCGGCAAGGAAAACGTGGTGCGCGACCTGGTGCCTTCCATGGGCTCTGAAGATTTCTCGTTCATGCTGCAGGCCCGGCCCGGGGCATACTTCCGGTTGGGCCAGGGCGGTGCCGAGTCAGGTTGCGTGTTGCATAATTCGCGTTTCGATTTCAATGATGCCGTGATTCCGTTGGGCAGTGCGATGTTCTGCGCGCTGGCCGAGCGCGGCATGCCCCTGGCAGAATAAACCGCCTGCGTTCCTGTTCATGTCCTCTGCTCAAAACCTAGCGCAACTTACCATCACCCGCCCCGACGACTGGCATCTGCATCTGCGCGATGGCGCAGCGCTGCAAGCCGTGGTGGCCGACACCGCGCGCCAGTTCGCGCGTGCCATCATCATGCCCAATCTGCGCCCGCCGGTAACGACCACCGAGCAGGCGCTGGAATATCGCGAGCGCATCGAGGCGGCTCTGCGGCAGCATGACGGGATTACCGCGTTCACGCCTTTGATGACGCTTTACCTGACCGACAATACCCCGGCCGAAGAAATCGTTCGTGCACATGAGTCGGGGCAGGTGTATGCGGTGAAGCTGTATCCGGCGGGTGCCACCACCAACTCCGACGCCGGCGTGACCGACCTGCTGGGCAAGTGCGGCAAGGCTTTGCAAGCCCTGGAACGTTGCGGTATGCCATTGCTGGTGCACGGCGAAGTGACAGACCCCGATATCGATGTGTTCGACCGCGAGGCAGTGTTCATCGAGCGGGTCATGCAGCCGCTGCGCCGGGCGTATCCCGGCCTGAAAGTTGTGTTCGAGCACATTACCACCAAGGACGGGGCCGACTATGTGCGGGATGCCGAGGGCCCGATAGGCGCCACGATCACGCCGCAGCACATGCTGTACAACCGCAATGCAATCTTCCAGGGTGGCGTGCGCCCCCACTTGTATTGCCTGCCCATTTTGAAGCGGGAAGTGCACCGCCAGGCACTGGTTGACGCGGCTACTAGCGGCAACCCGCGCTTTTTCCTAGGTACTGACAGTGCGCCCCATGCACGCGGCCTGAAAGAACATGCCTGCGGTTGTGCGGGTTGCTATACCGCACTGCATGCCATGGAGCTGTACGCCACGGCTTTCGAGCGGGCGGGCCGACTGGACCGGCTGGAAGGCTTCGCCAGCTTCCATGGACCCGATTTCTATGGTTTGCCGCGCAACACGGGCACATTGACGCTGCAGCGCGAACCCTATGTGGTTCCAGACGAAGTGCCGTTCGGCGACACCTCGCTGGTGCCGCTGGCAGCGGGGGAATCGCTGGACTGGCGTGCCGTGCAGGACGCGGTGTAGCGAGGCAGGCACCGCGGGGTGCCACTTTGGTGTCACAGGCACCCTTGCGGGAGTCAGATGTCTGGCAGTCTACGCAAAGTGGCCGGCGGCTTGCGTCGTTTGCAGTTCAGGTTTCG
>DASPIV010000509.1:0-6230 GCA_035628955.1 Bordetella sp. | reverse complement strand
CTGAAGGCACAGGTCGAGGCCGTGCGCGCGCTGCGCGGCGAGATGAGCCTGTCGCCCGCCCAGAAGGTGCCGCTGTGCGCCCAGGGCGACGCGCCGATGCTGACGCGCAACGCGCCCTACCTGGCCGCGCTGGCCAAGCTGAGCCAGGTCGACGTGGTGGACGCGCTGCCCGATGCCGGCGCCCCCGTGCAGGTAGTGGGCGCCGCCCGCCTGATGCTGCATGTCGAGATCGACGTGGCGGCCGAGCAGGCGCGCCTGGACAAGGAAATTACCCGCCTGGAAGGCGAGATCGCCAAGGCCAACGGCAAGCTGGGCAACGCCAGCTTCGTCGAACGCGCCCCCGCGGCCGTGGTCGAACAGGAAAAGGCGCGCCTGGCGCAGTTCAATGCCACCCTGGCCAAGGTGCGCGAGCAGCGCGGCAAGCTGGGCTGACCGCCCAGCCGCCGCCCTGCCGGGCATCAGAACGAGTACGTGACTCCCAGCGCGCCGAACGCGCTGGTTTCGCGCTCGACGATCGGGCTGTCGCGCGCGTCGCCCAGCAATGTGTTGACGCCCACCGTGGTGACCACGGCCCAGTTCTTGTCCAGGCTGTGGCGCCAATTGGCGAACAACGCCGCCGACTTGAAGCCGGCCGAAGCAGAATAAGGCTTCAGGCCGGCTTCGCTGCTTGCGGCCTGCGAACTGGTAATGCCGAACCAGGTCTGCATGTCGCTATGGTTGGCCCATTCGGTGCTGGCGCCCACCGTGACGATATTGCGTTCGGTCTGCACCACGCGGTAGCTGGCGCGCAGCTCGAGCGTACCGCCGTAGCCGCTGCGCATGGCTTGCCGATAGGCGGCACCCAGCGAAAACCGGCCCGGATGCCATTCCAGGTACGCACCATACACGCCATGGAAATCGATATCGTCCAGGCCATTGAGCCGATCGGCATCGTCGGCGTCACGCCCCAGGCTCATGCCCAGAAACAGGCCCCCGGTCACGTCCTGCGCCAGATCCCACTTCAGGCCCGTGGCCGGCAGGCCGGCACGCGGCGAAATGAAGAAATGCCCGCTTTCATAGTTGATCAGCGGCACCGGCAAGAAGCGATAGTCTTTGGCCCCATCGTATTCCGGCAAGAAGGAGGCCGCCACACCGATAAAATTCTCGGCCTGCGCGCCCTGCCCCGCCGCCGCGCCCAACAGGGCCAGCCCGGCGGCCCATCGCATTCCGCGTTTCATCGCAATTCCTTTTAATATCGGCGGACCGCGCCATGCGGCCCCTGCCTCGGCTTCGGATTGTGCAGGCCGGGTATTAAATAGTTTTTAATGGCCGTGCCGCATACTGCGCGGCACCACTCCAACGGACGGATCGCGTGCACATATTGCTGGTGGAAGACGACCCCATGCTGGGCGAAGCCATGCAAGCCGGCCTGGCGCAGCGGCTCGAGGCCACGGTCGACTGGGCTCGCGACGCCGCCGAGGCCCGGCTGGCGCTGGCCGGGCCGGCGTACGCGGCAGTACTGCTGGACGTCGGCCTGCCGGGCGAATCGGGGCTGTCTTTGCTGCGCGCCCTGCGGGCGCGCTATGACGCCACGCCCGTGCTGCTGGTGACCGCCCGCGACCAGCTCAGCGAGCGCATCGGCGGGCTGGACGCGGGCGCCGACGACTATATCGTCAAGCCGTTCCAACTGGACGAACTGCTGGCGCGCCTGCGAGCCGTATTGCGGCGCAGCCGCAATCGCGTCACCCCCTTGCTGACATGCGGCGCAGTCACACTGGATCCGGCCACGCGCCAGGTGCGGCGCGATGGCGCCGAGATCACGCTGAGCCAGCATGAATACCTGACGCTGCTGGCGCTGATGGAGCGCCCCGGGCGCACCGTGACGCGCGAACAACTGGAAGACGCCGTCTACGGCGGGCATGGCACCATCGAAAGCAATACGGTCGCAGTGTACGTGCACCAGCTGCGCCGCAAGCTGGGCGACAACATCATCGCCACGGCGCACGGCTATGGCTACCGGATCGGCGAGGCCAGCGCTTGCCTTCCCTGAAACGCCGCCTTCTGCTGGGCCTGCTGCTGGCGCTGGTAATCAATTGGGCGAGCTGGTTCGCCTGGCTGGCCTACGAACAGGGGCGCACCCAGACCGGTGTCTGGGACCAGAAACTGCATGAAGTTGCCAACGTCGCGATGCGTTCGCTGCCCATCTCGCTGACCCAGGCGGAAGGCCCCATCGGCTTCGAGCCCGCCGATGGCAATGAGGTGCGGTTCGAAACCCGGATCAATTTCCAGATCTGGACACGCGACGGCAGCCGCCTACTGGCGCGTTCTCCGGGCGCGCCAGCCACGCCCCTGAACGACAGCTTCGAGAAGGGCTATGCCAACGTGACGGTCAACGGGCAACCCTGGCGCATGTATGCCGCCAGCGACGTGGACAACCAGATCCAGATCCAGGTAGGCATCGCGCTGGCGGAACGGCGTGCCGAGTTCCGCGCCTGGCTGTGGCAAGGCCTGAAGGCATCGGCGCTGCTGTTTCTGCTGCTGACGCTGACACTGCGGTTTGTCGTGAACCGCACCCTGGCAGGCCTTGACGGGCTGCGCGCCACCTTGCTGTCACGCGATCCGTTCGACCTGGCGCCGCTACCGCACAATGGCATGCCGACCGAATTGCAGCCCCTGATCGTATCGGTCAACCGTCTGCTGGCACGCCTGGGCACCGCGATGAACCGCGAGCGACGCTTCATCGCCGACGCGGCACACGAGCTGCGCACGCCCCTGGCGGCGCTTACCACTCATGCCGAACTGGCGCGCGACGCCAGCGAAAGCACATCGCGCCAAGTCGCGCTGGACAGGCTGCTGGCAGTAGCGCGCCGCGCCACGCGGCTATCCGAACAGCTGCTGGACCAAGCCCGTCTGGATGCCATCGAACAACGCCCCGCTACCCCCGTGGATCTGGGTGCGCTGGTATCCATGGGCGTGCGCGACTACGAGTCGGCCGCCCGCAACAAGCACCAGCGCATCATGCTGCACACGCAGACCTGCACTGTGAACGGCGATGTCGACGCCATCGGCATCCTGGTCAGCAACCTGATGGACAACGCGGTGCGCTATACGCCGGAGGGCGGCCGCATCGAGGTGCACTGCGCCCCGCGGCCCGATGGCGGCGCCGTGCTGAGCGTGGCCGACGACGGCCCCGGCGTACCCGAAGCCGAATGGCCGCGGATCTTCGACCGCTTTTACCGGGGCCGCGGCAACACCGGCACGCGCGGCAGCGGCATCGGCCTGTCGCTGGTGGCGCAGATTGCCCGCCTGCATGGCGGCACGGTGCAATGCGCCACGGGGTTGGATGGCCGTGGCCTGCAAATCACCATCACCCTGGCCTGAACACGGCTACACCCCACCGTCGTTCATGCGGTACCAAGTCACCACGGCGTTGACATAGATGCGCCGCAAGGGATACAGCGGGAACCCCTTGATGGGCGTCAGCGGCACCGGCAAGGCATCCGGACCGTCGCCTGCCGTGTAGGCGGCCAGCGCCCGGCCCATGGCGGTTTGCAGCCCTACCCCGCGCCCCTGGCAGCCGATATCGATCAACAAACCGGGTTCGGGCTCGTGCAAGTGCGGCAGGTAGTCGCGCGTGACCGCCACACGGCCACACCAGCGATGCTCGAAGGGCACGCCTGCCGCCTGCGGAAACAGTTTGGCCAGCACGCGTTCGAGATGGGCCCAGTCTTGCGGCCCCTTGGGTTCGCGGAACGGCCCGCGCCCGCCCATCAGCAAGCGGCCCTGGTGATCCAGCCGGAAATACAGCAGCAAGTTGCGCGTGTCCGAACACACATGCTCTTGCGGGAGTATCGTGGCCTGGACGTCTTCGGGCAACGGCTGGGTGGCGACCTGGAATGTGTTGGCATCGATGATGGATTGCTGCAAACCCGGCCATAGCCCCGTGCCATAGGCATTCGTGCACATCACCACGCGTTGCGCCACCACCCGGGCGCCATTCGCGGTAATGGCGACCCAGCGGCCGCCGTCGCGCTGCAGGGCGGTTACCGGAGTGCCTGCATGGATGCGCGCACCGGCAGCCAAGGTGGCGTGGGCCAGGCCACGCACGTAGCTCAGCGGCTGGATGGCGCCCGCGCGCGGGTCGACCCACCCGCCCAGGTAGCGGTCCGTGCCGGTCAGGGCGGTGACCTGGGCCCGGTCCAGGGGCCGCGCGGCCACGCCCAGGCGGGTCCATTGCTCGGCGCGCCGGTGCGCCACGCGTAGCGCCTCATCGGTATGGGCGCCCTGGATCCAGCCGGCCCGCACCCGTGGTACGTCCATGCCATGGCGTTCGATCAGGTCGAACACCGTGTCGGCGGTGCCCCCGGCGAAACGCACCAGCCGTTCGCCGCGTTCGGCGCCGAACATCCGGATGAGATCGTCCGGATCGTATTTCAATCCCGGTATCACTTGCCCGCCATTGCGCCCTGATCCACCAAAGCCGATTTCGCGGGCCTCCAGCAGCAACGTATCGACGCCACGCTCGGCCAGGTGCAGCGCGGTACTGAGCCCGGCGTAACCGCCGCCGATGACCAGCACGTCGGCCTGGGCCGAGCCTTGCAGCGGCGTAGTTTCCGGCGCGGGCGCGGCGGTGGCGGCCCAGAGAGAATGCGACAGCGGATATGGCGCTTGCGCCATGATGGCTCCTTACATGGGATGCAGTACGCGATGCAGGAAATCCTGGGTGCGCGGATGTTGCGGCTGGTTCAGCACTTCGCGGGCGGCGCCCTGCTCTACGACCACGCCGCCGTCGATGAACAGCACGCGGTCGGCGACTTCGCGCGCAAAACTCATTTCATGAGTCACGACCACCATGGTCATACCCGCCTCGGCCAGCTTGCGCATCACGCCCAGCACGTCGCCTACCAGTTCGGGGTCGAGCGCCGAGGTGGGCTCGTCGAACAAAATGGCCTTGGGTTGCATGGCCAATGCGCGGGCGATGGCCACGCGCTGTTGCTGGCCGCCCGAGAGTTGCGGCGGATGCGCATTTTCTTTGTCGGCCAGGCCGACGCTGGCCAGCAGTTCGCGGCCCCGTTCGAGGGCCTGGGCGCGCGGTTCTTTCTTGACGAATACCGGCCCCTCGATCACGTTTTCCAGCGCAGTACGGTGCGGAAACAGGTTGAAGCGCTGGAACACCATCGATACCTGGGTACGGATCGACACGATGGAAGGCGCGTCGCAGTCGACCCGCTCGCCGTCGATGGTGATGGTGCCGCCGTTGTAGCGTTCCAGCCCGTTGATGCAACGCAGGATGGTCGACTTGCCGGAACCCGACGGCCCGATCACGCAGACGACCTCGCCCTTGCTGACTTCGGCATCGATGCCCTTCAGGACCTCGAGGTTGCCGAAGCTCTTGCGTACGTCTTTAAGCAAGATCATTTGGCGGCGCTCCTTTTTTCCAGGTGCCGCACGAACAAGATAAGCGGCACGCACATCACCAGATACATCAGCGCAACCAGGCTGAAGACCGTGGCGTTCTTGAAAGTGGACACCGCGATCAGCTTGCCTTGCAAGGCCAGTTCGGCCACCGTGATGGTGGATGCCTGGGATGAGTCCTTCAGCATCATGATCATGATGTTGCCGTAGGGCGGCAGCACGATCTTCACGGCCTGCGGCAATACCACGCGGCGCATCGTCATGCTCCAGCTCATGCCCATGGCCATGGCGGCTTCGATCTGGCCACGGTCTATGGCTTCGATGCCGGCGCGGAAATTCTCGGCCTGGTAGGCGGAGTACGCGATGCCCAGGCCTATGATGGCCGCCTGCACGGCCGTCAGCGCAATGCCCATGTCGGGCATCACGAAATAGATATAGAACAGCAGCACGATAATGGGGATACCGCGCAGCACGTTGATCATGCCCGCGCTGAATTTGGCCAGCGGCTTGATGCCGGACACTCGCATCAGGGCCCACACCAGGCCCAGCAACGTCGACAGCACCAGCGATCCGAAAGTCACCAGGATCGTGAGCGTGGCGCCCTGCAGCAGTATGGGCAGGAACTCTCGCGCATCGTTGAAGAACTGCATCATCGTCCGGTCCATCCTAGTCGAGGTATTCGGAAAGGGCCGGCGGCTGTCCAGAGCCGCCGGCTGGCGCTTACTCGGCCAGGTTCCACTTCTTCAGAATGCCGTCGATGGTGCCATCCGACTTCAGTTTGCCCAATGCCTTGTTGATCCGCGCCAGCAGCTCGGTGTCGTCCTGGCGCGTGGCGA